>JANPJN010000001.1:0-2150 GCA_031425515.1 Acidobacteriota bacterium
GCGCCGAGGGCCATGCGTACGGACAGTTCGCCGCGGCGCGCGGTGAGGCGCGCCATCTGCAGGTTCGCGACATTGACGCAGGCGATCAGGAGCACGAACGACACCGCCCCGAGCAGGATCAACAGTAGCGTCCGTACCGACTCCGTCCCGTACTGCTGCAGGCCGACCGCGCGCGCCAGCCTGCGGACGTCCGGTGCGATAGTGCCTTCGGTCGCCAGTGCCCCGGTGGGGGCGATCGACGGATCGTTGATCAGCGCCGTGACTTCCGCTTCCATGCGTTCCTGCGTCACGCCAGACTTCATGCGGCCCAGCAGCCAGAGGAACGCCTGGCTGCCCGTGTCGGCAGGCCAGCGATTGAGCAGAAAGATGTCCGTTTCGGGCAGCGCGCCGAGCCGGAGGATCACCGGCCTGAAGCTGAAATCCGGCGGCAGCACGCCGACGATGGTACGCGGGACGCCGTCGATGGTGATCGCGTGTCCGACGACCGTCGGATCTGCGCCGAGCGTCGTGCGTCATAGCCGATCGCTGACGACCGCGGTCCGATCGTCGTCTGACGCCGAGGCGCCGGTGAGAAAGGCGCGGCCGCGCACGGGACTATCCCCGAGCGTGATGAAGAAATTCGCACTCACGTCGAGTGCGTGCAGCTTCAGCGGCTCGCCGCGCCCGGTGAGCTGCCCGTCGATCGAGCTGTACGCCGCGAGATGTTCGAGCGCCGTGACGCGCGCGCCGAGGGCGTCGTACGTCACGGGCGCCCAGGTGGCGAACGTCTTGACGCCCGTCGCGGTATGCTGCGCTGACGAGAGCATGACGAGGCGATCGGGATTGGGATAGGGCAGCGGACGCCAGAGCACGCCGTAGGCGACGGAGAAGATCGCCGTGTTGAGGCCGATGCCGAGCGCGAGCGTGGCGAGGGCGGTGACCGTGAACGCCGGGTCGCGCCCCAGCAATCGCAGCGCATGACGCACGTCCTGCGCCAGCGTTTCCACCGTCGTGAAGGTCCACGGCTCGCGTGCCTGCTCGCGCACCCGCAGGGGATTGCCCATCCGCCGCCGGGCGGCCGCGCGCGCCTCGTCGCCGCTCATGCCACCCGCGTCGGCAAGAGCCTGCGCCTTCATTTCTTCGTGAGAGCGCAGTTCGTCCTCTAGATCCCGATCGAACTGATTTCGCCGGAAGAAGAACAGCAGACGTCGGAGCACAGAACCCACGGCACGCTCCAGAGAGTCAAGACACTATGTGGTCTTCATCACGCGCATGATCGCGCCGAACATCTGGGAGAATCGCGATTCCTCGACGCCGAGCTGCTTCTTCCCGACAGTCGTGAGCGTATAGAAGCGCGCGCGCCGGTTGTTCGCCGACATCTTCCACTCGGCCAGCACCCATCCCTTGACGAGCATCCGCTGCAGCGCTGGATAGAGCGATCCCTCTTCGATCGTCAGCACATCGGTCGACAGCCTCTGGATGTGCTGCGCGATGCCGTAGCCGTGCATCGACTCGATCGAGAGCGTCTTCTGAATCAGCATCTCGAGCGTTCCCGGCAGGAGTTCGTTCTTGCTCCTGGTTTTCGCTTCTTTCATCAGCTGCCCTTTGCATAGACGAACTATGGAAGCGGAAAGTTTCCCGCAAGTTTGCGCATGCGCTGCCTGGGCAGGGCTGCTGAACGCCGGAGTGGCGCTCGCCGGGCCGCCTCCCGACTCCAAT
Source organism: Acidobacteriota bacterium (assembly GCA_031425515.1). Lineage (GTDB taxonomy): Bacteria > Acidobacteriota > Vicinamibacteria > Vicinamibacterales > 2-12-FULL-66-21 > JALZOC01. The sequence continues at coordinate 1,699 of JANPJN010000001.1, forward strand.
GCGCAAAGGCCGGCGCGCCCGCTGATTTTTGAAGGGCGCCTGACTGTGCGTCATACTGACGACTCATGCGCAAGCCGATGACCCTGCGGCTGGTCGGATCCGCAGCCCGGGCCTGGTGGGACGACGACTGCACCCGCCTCGGCGCGTCGCTCGCCTACTACACGCTGTTTGCGATCGCGCCGGTCCTGCTGGTCGCCACAGCGATCGCGGGGATGGTGTTCGGCGCCGAGGCTGTGCGCGGGGAGATCGTCGGGCAGCTCGATCATCTCGTCGGACGCGAAGGCGCGCTCGCCGTACAAAGCCTTCTCGAGGGCGCCAGCCAGCGCCGCTCCGGCATCTTCGCGACCGTCATTGGAGCCATCACCTTCATCATCGCCGCGACCGGCGCCTTCCTCGAGCTGCAGGTGGCGCTGAACACGATCTGGCGGGTCAAGCCCAGACCAAGCGGGCAC
>JANPJN010000002.1:0-12001 GCA_031425515.1 Acidobacteriota bacterium
GCGTTGTTCCCCTACGCCAGCGCCTGTGCGAGGTCGTCGATCAAATCCTGGGGATCTTCGATGCCGACCGAAATTCGGACGAGACTGTCGGTCAGCCCCATCGATCGCCGACGTTCTTCTGGCACGGCCGCATGGGTCATGGCCGCCGGATGGCTGATGAGCGTCTCCACGCCCCCCAGACTTTCCGCCAGCGCCATCAGCCGGACCCGCCGGCATACCTCGTAGGCTGCCTCGCGCGTGCCGACGTCGAAGGCAATCATCCCCCCGAACCCGCGCATCTGTCGCCGGGCGAGCTCGTACTGCGGGTGGCTCGGCAGCCCCGGATACATCACGCGCTCCACCTTCGGATGCGCTTCCAGAAACTGCGCCAGCGCCAGACCGTTCGCGTTGTGCTGGGCCATCCGCACCGAGAGCGTCTTCGTCCCGCGCAGCACGAGCCACGAGTCGAAGGGACTCAGGATCGCGCCCGCCGCATTCTGAATGAACTTCAGCCATGCGATGTCGTCCTCGCGCACGGCCACGACGATGCCGCCGATGCTGTCGCTGTGGCCGTTCAGGTACTTCGTCGTGCTGTGGACGACGAGATCGGCCCCGAACTCAATCGGCCGCTGGATGCAGGGGCTCGCGATGGTGTTGTCCACGACGACGCGGACGTCCCGCCGGCGCGCCATGGCGCAGACCACGGCGAGGTCGGTCAGGCGGAGCACCGGGTTGGTGGGCGTCTCGAGGAACATCATCCGGGTGTTGGGCTGGATGGCGGCCTCGATGAGGTCGGGCTGCGACGTGTCCACGTACGTGAAGGACAACTGATACTGCCGGAGCACCTGCTCGAACAGCCGGTAGGTCCCGCCGTAGGTGTTGTCGGTGACGACCACGTGGTCGCCGGACTTCAGCATGGTGGTGATGGCGTTGATGGCGGCCATGCCGGACGCAAACGCGAACGCCGCCTGGCCCCCTTCGATCGCGGCAATGTTCTTCTCGAGCGCGAAGCGCGTCGGGTTCTGCGTCCGCGCGTACTCGTACCCCTTGTGCCGGCCGACCTCCTCCTGCACGTAGGTGGAGGTCTGGTAGATCGGGGTGATGATGGCGCCGGTGGACGGATCGGGCTCCTGCCCGGCGTGGATGCAGATGGTCGGAAAGCGTGCGGTGTCGGGAAGTTTCACGCCGGCGATCTTATCAGTGACGGGCCTGCTCCCGCCAACCGGACGGGTCGTCCGGCTCTGCTATCATCGAGCCCCGGACGACATGGCCACAGGACGAGATCCCGACACCCAGCCCCCCGGGGGGCGCCACGCGCCGCCGCTCGCCGCCGGCGGCCCGGTGGAGAGTGCGCGCGATCTGCTGCTCCGCCGCTGGCCCGGGCGGCTGTTCCTCCTCTCGGCTGCGATCAAGATTCTGTGCATTCCGGCCCGCTTTCTCGACGAGACGCCAACCATCATTCAGGTGGTGAGCGGCCTCGCCACGCTCGGGCTCGCGATCTCGGTCGCGTATTTCACCGGCGTGCTCTTCCTGCTGATGAAGCGGCGCCTCCTCTGGCGGGTGCGACGGAAACTGATCCTGTCGTACATCTTCATCGGCGTGGTCCCGTCCCTGCTGATCGTCATCTTCTTCCTGCTGGGAGGGGTGCTGATCTTCATGAACGTCAGCGCGTACCTCTTCAAGGACGGCTACGATTCGACGATCGCGTTCGTGCGGCTCGCCACGGAGTCGGCGGCGCTCGAGATGGCACGCACGCCCGGCCTCGGGCCCGAGACGCTGGCACGCATCCACGCCAACGCGTCCCGTGAATACCCCGTGCTGTCGATGGCCTATCTCCCCGCGACGGGCCCGGACCGCGCGGGTCGCGCCACGCCGGCCGGTGGCCGCTTCACCGTCGGCCGCTGGGAGCACGCTCAACCCCCCGACGCGATCCCGGCCTGGCTCTCCAGGGCCCCCATGCCCGGCGGCACCATCCTCGTGCCCTCCATCGAGAGCCCGGGCGATATGGAACTGGTGATCCGGTCGGCAGTGCCGGTCGTGACGGAGGGCACGACGCTCGGCTTCGTCGTAGCGGACCTGCCCATCGGGCTCGACATGGTCCAGCGGCTTGAGGACTCGACCCGCGTGCGCGCGGGCGGCGTATCGCCTATTGCCGTGCGCACCGCCAGTCCCGCCGCCCTGCCCGGGCACGGCTCGACCCCGGCGAGCGACGGTTCACTGACGTCACTCTTTGGCAGGAGCCTGATGTTCCTCGACTATCAGGACTGGACGACCGGCGCCCCCGGGCGCGTCAGCGTCTCGCTCAGCTATCGGCCGGCGCTCCTGTACCGCCAGCTCTCCGACGCCCAGCAGATCGTCTTCCGAGGGCGGACGCTCGGCGAATGGGCGGTCGTGATCCTGCTCGTCATCGCCGTTCTCTTCCTGACGATCGAGTTCGTCGCCCTCGGGATGGGGCTGGCCCTCGCGCGCTCGATCACCAGCTCGATCCACGAGCTCTTCACGGGAACCGAGCGCATCCGGCACGGCGATCTCAGCCACCGCATCGAGATCGCCAGCGACGACCAACTGGGCGAGCTTGCCGGCTCGTTCAACGAAATGACGGGCAGCATCGAGGGACTGCTCCAGACGGCAGCGGAGAAAAAGCGTCTGGAGGAAGAGCTGCGCATCGCGCGCGTCATCCAGATGTCGCTCCTGCCGCGCGGCACGCTCGACGTCCCCGGCCTGGGCATCACGGCGCTCTGCGTCCCGGCGCGCGAGGTGGGCGGGGACTACTACGATCTCTTTCACCTCCCCGGCGGACGGCTGGGCGTGCTCATCGCGGACGTCGCCGGCAAGGGCACGTCAGCGGCGCTCTACATGGCGGAGCTGAAAGGGCTCGTGCTCGCGCTCAGCCAGCGCTACGACTCGCCGCGCGACCTGCTGGTCGAGGTGAACCGGATCATCTCGGAACATCTGGACAGCCGCAGCTTCATCACGATGACCTATGCGGTCATCGACGTGCCGCGCGGCCTGATGACCTTCTGTCGCGCCGGCCACACCCCGCTCATCTACCTGCCCGGTCCCTCCTCGCTGGCCCCGGCCGCCCAGGTGCTGACGCCCAGCGGCATGGTGCTGGGCCTGCGGATCGACGGCGCGTCGGAGATGTTCGACGACCTGCTCGAGGAGCACGGCGTCCAGCTCTCCACGGGCGACGTCATCGTCCTCTACACCGACGGCATCACCGAGGCGATGAACGGCGAGAGCGATCTCTTCGGCGAAGCGCGCCTCAGCCGGCTGGTGGAAGAGCACGGCCACCTCGAGTCGGGTGAGCTCCGCGAGCGGATTCTGCGCGAGATCGAGGCCTTCGTCGGCGCCGCCGATCAGCACGACGATATGACGATGATCCTGCTCAAGGTGGATCGGTCCATGACGACCGCAGGGCAGGTGGCGGTATGACGGATCGCACCGCTTCGCCAGGGAAAGGATGCCGGCCCTGACCCTGCCGGATCTCGTCGTGGTGTTCCGCACGCCATCGCAGACCGAGGCGGAGGTCGTTCGCGGGCTGCTCGAGTCGCATGGGATCGCCGCGATCATCGGCACGGATCTCTCCCGCACCGCCTTCCCCCTCACGCTGAACGAGCTCCGGATCGCCGTGCCGGCCGGTGATGCGGACGCCGCGACGCAGCTCATCGACAGCCACCGCGACGACACGGCCCCCGGACGCCTCGTCCCTTTCGGGTCGGAGCTCGAGCCGCTCGAACGGCGCATCGGGTACCGCTTTCGCGATCGGGGACTGCTGGAGCATGCGCTCACGCATCGGTCCCGCGTGCACGAAGATGCGAGCGGCGGCGTGTTCGACAACGAGTCGATGGAGTTCCTGGGCGACTCGGTGCTGGGCTTCGTGATCGCCGATCTGCTCTTCCGGGATTTTCCCGAGCACAACGAAGGGCAGAAGTCGAAGCTCAAGGCGCTCATCGTCTCGTCGGCGTCCCTCGCGCGGCTCGCCGGGAAGATCGATCTGGGCCAGTACCTCATTCTGGGGCGCGGCGAGGAGAAGACCGGCGGCCGGCACAAGCACGCGCTCATCGCCGATTGCTACGAAGCGCTGATTGCCGCCATCTATCTGGACGGCGGCGTCGAGGCCGTCCGCGGCTTCATCGGGCGGCAGTTCGCGGATCTCCTGGACGAGGCACGACGCACGGGCGCCCACGCCGCCTTCACGGAGGACTACAAGTCGGCGCTGCAGGAATGGCTGCAGTCGCATGGACGCGGGCTGCCGTCCTATCGGCTTGCGGCCGAGATCGGCCCCGCACACCGGCGGGTCTTCGATGTGGAGGTGCTGGTGGACGGGGCGGTCGTGGGGCGCGCGGAAGGCCGCAGCAAGAAGGAGGCGGCGCAGGCCGCCGCGCGGCTGGCGCTCGAGCAGCTCAGGACGGTCGAGTGACCGTCCGCTAATCGATCTCGATAATTCCCCAGGACTTCTCCGGCTCGGCGACCGGCTCCGGCTCGCCCGCGAAGACGAGCGCGGGAGCGCCTTGCGGGAGCCGCGCGAGCACGTAGGCGTGAACTTCCCGCGAGATGTCCTCATCGCTCGGCGGGGTCGGACGCCCATGGAGCCGGACCCAGAGCCGCAGCATCGGGTCCGCGAAGCTGTAGCGCTTGGCGCGCGAGACGATCAGGTCCACATCCTCGAGCCACGAGAGGTAGTCCTTCGTCGATCCTGGAGTGCGGTGCAGGCGCAGTGCGATCTCCGTCAGCGTGAGCGACTCCTCGCCGGCCAGAACGTCCAGGATGGCCTTGAGCGCCCCGTAGCCGCGGGCGCGGTGGAGCCGCAGCTCGTACGAGAACCGGCAGGCGGTGGCAATGGTGCCGCCCTGTGCGAGCAGAGCGCTGAGCGCACTCACGGGATCCGCGGCGCCGCGCGGCCCGATGCCCGCGGACGCCTCGGCCAGCATGCGGGCGTACGACGGCCGTCCGTCCGCCATGGCGTGGAGGAGGTGTGCCAACTCCTCCCGGGCCCGGTCGTCTTCATCCTCGATCGCACCCGACAGTGTACGGGCGGCCGGCCGCGCCGGCAGCGTGGCGCGAATCTCGGCCGGCGTCAGCGGAGCCACCGGGATGATCTCGAACCGGGCCGGGGCGTCGCGGAGCAGGCGATGCGCACGCGCCGCATACCTCGTCGTCAGCACGAAGCGATTGCCGCTGGCGGCGAGGACGGCCACGAGATCCCGCAGTACCGTGCGCAGGCCGGGGAAGCTTTCGAAGGTGCGCAGCTCGAGGACTTCGTCGAGCAGGAAGGTTGCGGGCGCGCCGGACGCGGTACGCGCGGTGTCGAGAAACGCGAGCGTGGCATCGAAGGCGGCGCGTGCGCCCGGATCGCCGTCGGCGCCCGTGTGGCGATGGCCGGAGAACGGCGAGTGGTCGCGGACGGCGACGAGGCACCGCTCGGGCGTGGTGGCCGCGCGTTCGACATCGATGTACTGCGACGCCTGATGCCCCAGCAGATCCCTCAACCGGAGCAGCAGGGACGTTCGCCCGGTACCGCAGCCGCCGAGCAGCACGGGAATGCGCGCGCTGGCGTCCGGAGCGTCGAGCGCGGCCAGGACGCGGCGCTCGAGCGCCGGTCGCTCCGGAATCATCATTGCGCGGATCCCCCGTGCGAGGAACGTGACAGCCTGTGCGGCAGAGGATTGACGATGGGCATCGGAGATTGAGCAACGGTCCGTCGGTGTCGTGCGGGCGCGTCGAAGGATAGCAATCTAGAAACGTACGGCGGCGTTGTCAAATCGAAATTGAAAAATTTCCTGCTTGACTTCCCATCGCGCGCGCGTCGATGTGATTGGCGGCTGTGACGGCAAGTGATGCAGGTAGAATGTTGAACCTATGAATATCGCGGTGCTCGGCGCGCAGTGGGGAGACGAGGGCAAGGGCAAGATCGTGGATCTGCTCACGCCCAACTTCGATATCGTCGCGCGCTATCAGGGCGGGCACAACGCCGGCCACACGGTGTACGCCGACGGACGCAAGTTCGTGCTGCGGCTGCTGCCCTCCGGGATTCTGCACGCGGGGATCACGTGCATCATCGGCAACGGCGTCGTGGTGGATCCGCAGGCGTTGTTTGCCGAGATCGACGAGCTCGCGGCGGCCGGCATCGACGTCGGCGGGCGGCTGCTCGTGAGCGATAAGGCGCATCTCATCCTGCCGTATCACCGCGAGCTGGATCTGCTGAGTGAGGCGCGCCGCGGGGAGCGGAAGATCGGCACCACCTCGCGCGGCATCGGCCCGGCGTATGAAGACAAGATTGCGCGCCGGGGCGTGCGCGTCGGCGATCTGGCGAACCCGGCCTTGCTGGCCGAGGCGGTCATCCACAACGTCGCCGCACGCAACCGCATCATCGGCGACTCCACGATGGATGCCGGTCAGGTGCTCGAGGAACTGGCCCGGGCGTGGACGCGCATGGCCCCGTGGGTGACGGACGTGTCGGTGTTTCTCGCGCGCGCCCGCGCCGAGCAGCGATCGATCATGTTCGAAGGGGCGCAGGGCACGCTGCTCGACATCGACCACGGGACGTATCCGTACGTCACCTCGTCGAACGCGACGATCGGCGGCGTCTGCACCGGCTTAGGTGTCGGCCCGCGCGCGATCGATGCGGTGCTCGGGGCGGCCAAGGCCTACACGACCCGCGTGGGCGAAGGGCCGCTACCCACAGAACTGCTGGGCGAGATCGGCAACCGGCTGCGCGAGAGCGGGCAGGAGTTCGGCGCCGTCACGGGCCGCCCGCGCCGGTGCGGCTGGTACGACGCCGTCGCGGTCCGGCATGCCGTGCGCGTGAACGGCCTGGACGCGCTGGCGCTCACGAAGCTCGACGTGCTCGACGGTCTGCCGGAGCTGCAGATCTGCACCGGCTACCGGCTGGGCGGAACGCTGGTGGAGGATATGCCGGGGGACCTGGCGAAACTGGCGGCGTGCGAGCCCGTGTACGAGACGCTGTCCGGATGGACGTTCCCGACCGCCGGAGCCCGGCGGTACACCGATCTGCCCGCGCAGGCGCGGGCGTACGTCGCGAGACTCGAAGCGGTCACAGGGGTGCCGGCGGCGATCATCTCGACAGGGTCCGCGCGCGAAGACACGATCGTGCGCGACGATTCCATTGCGGCGGCGTGGTTCAGCCGGGCGGGCCGCGCTACTCCCTGACCCTCGCGCAGTAGCTCTGAAGGGCGGTCTCGTCGGCATCCGCAAAGTCCACGCCCGCCCGATACTGCGGCGGCTCGCTGGGCTTCGGCAACTCGAACTTCGCCCACGCGATCGATCCGCGGAAGCGCATCATGAAATCGTCGTTCGGGATGCTCACGCGCACCTTCTGGTTGGGGCGCAGGATGGTCTGCGACACCACCTGCACGCCGACCGTGGAGACATCGACGACGTGCACGGGATTGCCGTCGAGTTGAATCTCGATCCCCCCGCGGACGCGGAAGCGGGGCGCCCGGCGCGTGCCCTGCCAGTCGAGCCGCGGCGGCGCGGCCTCCGGCGCGGGTGCCTCCGACACGCCGACGTGGTGGCTGCCCGACACCCCGACCGCCGACGGCGCCGGCACCTGCGAGGGCCTGGCGACCTGCCGCGAGTAGTCGCCCGTGTGCGACATCACGCGGACCTCCGCGTGCGCGAGCAGCGGATCCGTCTTGATGCGATTGATGAGCGCCGCGCCGCGAGGGGTGGCGGCGAAGAGACGTTCGAGCACGATGAGCGGCGGACGCTCGGCCAGAATCGTCTGGAGCGCCTGAATCGGCTCGGTGTCGGCGAACGTCGTCAGATCGCCAGCGTCTTCGAGGCGACCTCGCAACGCAGGCATCAGGTTTGTGGCGGCAATCACGACCGCGGGCATCCGCGCAGTGTATCACGCGGCAGAAGGCTGCCTGCGCGCCGCGAGGCGACGCGAACACGTGGCGAGGCGTGACAGGATGGGCGGAATGGTGCGCGGCGTACTCTTCGACCTCGACGACACACTCTTCGATCACCGCGGCTGCTCGCGCGACGCGCTCGAGGCCGTCCGTCACTCCGACGAGCAGCTGCGCGTCGTGCCGCCCGACGAGCTGGAGCACTCGCACGCGCGGCTCCTGGAGGAGCTGCACGGCGAGGTGATGGTGGGCCGGATGCCGCTCGAGCGCGCGCGGCACGAGCGCTTCCGCCGGCTGCTGGCTCGCTGGGGCGGAGACGAGGCCAGGGCCTCGGCCGTGGCGGCCGCCTATCGCGATCGCTACCGCGCCGCGCGCCGGGCCCTCCCCGGGGCCGCCGCTCTTCTGCAGGCGCTCGGGGCGCGGGTTCCAGTCGGCATCGTGTCCAACAACCTCTACGACGAGCAGGCGGAGAAGCTGCGCGTCTGCGGGCTCGACCGCTTCGTCACGACGCTCATCGTCTCCGAGCGCGCCGGCGTTGCCAAACCCGATCCGGCCATCTTCAGACTGGCGTTGCGAGACCTGCAGTGCGAGGCGGGGGCGTGTGTCATGGTCGGCGATGCCTGGACGGCCGACATCGCCGGGGCGCAATCCGCGGGGCTGCGTGCGGTGTGGTTCAACCCGCGGCGGCTGGCCCCGCCGCCGGGCGAGGCGCCCGTGCCGACCCTGGTCGCCCTCGAGCCGACGGCGCAGGTCGTCGAGACGATCCTCGCGTCAGGGTAGAAGGATCTGGTCGAGCTGTCGGGCCGTGATGCGGAAGTGAGAGGCACTCCATACGGGCTGGCCGTTGCGCAGGAGGATCGCCTGCGGCGTTTCGTGCCGGATGCCGAAGCGCGCGGCAAAGGCCTCGGAAAGCTGCCGATGGCTCTGCACGGTGATGATGCGGTAGGACGCGGACGCGCCGGCGCGATCGACATGGTCGCGCAACTCGTCGAGCGCCTCACAGCTCACGCCGCAGTTGCGGCTGTGCTTGAAGACAAGGACCGGACGCTCGTTCGACTCGGCAATCGCCGCCTCGAGTTCATCGACATCCGAGAGAGGCGTCACAGCCATCCGTCACAGTTTACCGCGGCGAAGGGCATGTTTCAGCCCAGCAGGAGCGCGGCGCGCTCAGGTCGGCGCCTGGTGCGAGCGCGTGTAGAAACCGGCCGCCTCGAGATGGCGCCGTACTTCGGCGAACGCCGTGCGTGCGGCGTCGCCGAGCGGCACGTCGGCCTTCGCAATGGTGCGATCGACGTTGAACATGCGGAAGCGGATGCCTTCCATATGGAACGCGCGGATGGCGGTCGCGAGCGACGCGCACTCGGCCAGCAGGGCGTCGCGCGCTCCGCCGGGCGGCGTCTCGTGTACGCTCGCGACGAAGCCCTGCAGGGTCTCCTCCGCGGCTTTGCGATGGTCGATATTGGTCGTCATGGTCTCGTCAGGGCTCCCCGGACGCTCCTCGCTGGAGCGGTCACACCCGAGAGTACCGGCCGCGCGCGCGTTCCGTCAACCAGACATCCTCTATTGACCGGCACTATCGAAAAGGCGGATAACGGATCCATGGTCGACACCGACACGACGTCGCGCCCTGCGGGCCGCGCCAGAATCGAGCCGCCGGATCTGAGCGAGAAGGGCGGGCTGAAGGACGGCGTGCCGCAACGCTCCGATCGACGCCTCTTCATGCAGTTGCTGGCCTTCGGAGGCTGCCGCGATCCGCGCGCCGTCGCGTCGCACATGTCGGGAGCGGCTGATGAAGTCGTGGTGTACGCCGATCTCAATGACCCGCGGGGTATCGCGGTGCTCACGGTGAGCGAGGAGCCCGACACGTTCGTGGAGAGTGTCCGGCCGCGGCTGTCCGCAGGTCCGATGGCGGACCTCATCCTGAAGCCGGACTACACCATGTTCGGGCGCACCTACGCGATTGGCTACGAGCCGGATCTTGGCGAAGTGCTGATCGACCGGCCGCGGCGCACGGTCACGAACCCCGACTGGCCGTGGGCTGTCTGGTATCCGCTTCGCCGCAGCGGTGCGTTCGCGCTGCTGCCCGCCGACCAGCAGCGGACGATCCTGGCCGAGCACGGGCAGATCGGCATGGCCTTCGGGGCCGGCGATCTCGCGCACGACATCCGCCTGGCCTGCTACGGACTCGATCGCGACGACAACGACTTCGTGATCGGGCTCATCGGCAAAGCCCTGTTTCCGCTGTCTGCCGTCGTGCAGGCGATGCGCCGCACGCAGCAGACGTCACTGTATCTGGACCGCCTCGGGCCGTTCTTCGTCGGGCGCGCGGTGCGCCCCTGACGCCTGCCGGCGAAAGCCGCCTCGCGGGAAGCGAAGTACAATTCGGCAATGAAGGCGCTGGAGCTCCGGACGATCGCGCAGCGACGCCACAACGGCGGGCAGGTGGTAAGGGTCTACGAGTTGGGAGCCTCCGGCACGTTCACCTTCAGCCTCGCGGCCGGCGGTGAGGGCGGCCTGTCGATGTTCGCCTCGGCCGCGGAGGCACAGCAGGCGGCCGACGATCGGCTGCGGGCCGAAGGGCATGACTGCGCCCCGCTGGGCTGCCGCGAGTGGATCGCGCAGCCGGCCACGCACTAACCGCGCACGTCGGCCGCCAGGGCCCGGGCGGCGACGCGGGCGCTCGACCAGGCCCACTGGAAATTGAAGCCACCGATCCGGCCGTCCACGTCGAGCATCTCACCAATCAGGTACAGCCCGGGGCACCGACGCGAGGCCATGCTGCGGGGATCGATCTCGTCGAGCGCCACGCCGCCGGCCGTGGCCTCCGCATAGTCGTACCCGCGGCTGTCCGTGACGGCCAGTGTCCACTCCACGAGGGCCTGCGCGAGGCGACGGCGATCGGCACGCGTCAGCCTCGCGAGCGGCAGCGCCTCCTCGAATCCAAGCGTCGTCAACACCAGGGCCGCGACCGAGGAGGGCAGGAGTGCCGACAAGGCGGTGGAGAGCAGCGTTCGCGGGCGGTCTGCGGCGGTGGACGTCCACAGGGCGTCCATCGACTCGAAGGTCTCGCCGGGCCGCAGGTTGATGGTGACGCGCACCGGTCGCTCCTCGAGTCGCGCGCGGAGCCAGTGACGCGACGCATCGAGCACGACCGGTCCGCTGACGCCGAAGTGCGTCCAGAGCAGGGCGCCGGTCATCCGCACCGTCCGTCTGTCGGCGACCCACACGGACAGCTCCACATCACACGCGACCCCCTGTGCGGCGCCCAGCGGCGTCGCCTTCGCGTCGAGGCGAAGCGGTGCCAGTGCCGGCGTCGTCGGGACGATGCCGTGCCCCAGCGCGCGGGCGAACCCCAGCCCCGCGCCGTCGCTGCCCGTCTTCGGAAGCGACAGGCCGCCGGTCGCGAGCACGACCGTCCGCGCCGCGAGGCGGCCGCCCGACGTGTCCACGTGGAATCCGGGCTTCGCGGCGGTCACCTCGGTCACGCGCGTGCCCGTGCGCAGCGTTGCGCCACAGGCGTCGAGCTCGCGCAGCAGCGCGTGCAACACCTCGCGCGAGCGATGGCTGTCAGGAAAGAGCTTGCCGTGCGGTTCTTCGTGCAGCGGCACGCCGATCGAGGTGAACCAGGCGACCGTGTCGGCCACGGGGAAGGCACGAAGGATGCGCCGGATGATGGTCGCCTTGCCGCCGTTGAAGTCCCGTTCGCTGACGGACACGTTCGTGACGTTGCAGCGCGATCCGCCACTCACGAGGATCTTCGCGCCGGGTCGCGCTGATCCATCGACGATCGTGACGGAGATGGCCGGGTTCAGCCGGCGGAGGAAGATGGCGGCGGCGAGCCCCGCGGCGCCGGCGCCAATGATGAGGACGTCGAAGATGTCGTCAGACGGGGCGCAGGTCAACCCCGCCCGTCCTGGGTTGACGGTCCCCACCAGCCCTCGTCCGAGAAGCGGCGGTGCAGTTCCAGCCAGCGTGTGTGCACCTGTTCCGAGGTCGGGAAGGTCTCGAGGCGTTCGGATCCATCCGGATCCGTCACCACGATCTCGAAGCCTGGCCCGTCTGCGGAGGCCCGCACTTCGCACTGCACCGTGTCGGCGCCGCGCTGGAAGAAATAGAACACCGGCGTTTACCCCCGGTCGCGCCGCACC
>JANPJN010000003.1:0-1725 GCA_031425515.1 Acidobacteriota bacterium
GCGTTCGCCTGCGCTGCCGGCGTGGCTGTCGCTGGCGCTGGCGCCTGCGCCGCGGCCGGCGCAGGAGATGGCGCGCCCCCCGGACCGCCCGGCTGACCGCCCGGTCCGCCGCGGCCACCGGCGTTCCGGCCGCCGCCGAACGCGCGCGCCTCGGGCGGCACGTCCTGCCGTAGCCCCGCGAATACTTCGGCGGTGGGCCGGAACCGCGTGGCCGCCGACGGAATCCGCAGCACGTTCGCCTTGCGATTGATTTCGATGTTGACGTTGGCCGTCATGCCGGGCTTGAGCTTCAACTGCTCGTTCGGCACGTTGATGACCGTCTGATACGTCACGACGTTCTGCACCGTCGTCGGCTGCAGACGCACCTGCTCGACCGCGCCAGTGAAGGTGTCGTTCGGGAACGCGTCCACGCGGAACGTCACGACCTGGCCGGGGCGCATCCGGCCCACGTCCGCCTCATCGATGTTCGCATTCACCTGCATCTTCGTGAGGTCGGCGGCGAGCACGAACAGCGTCGGCGCCGACATGCCGGCGTTGACCGTCTGGCCCGGCTCGACCGCGCGCGAAATGACGATGCCGTCGATGGGCGCGGTGATGACGGTATGCGCCCGGTTCACTTCGGCGGTGTTCAACTGCGACTTCGCCTGCACGAGGCCGGCCTCGGACGACTTGATCTGTGCCTGGGCGGACTGCACGTTGACCTGCGCCGTCTCGAGGTCGGTGCGCGGAAGGAGGTTCTTCTCGAACAGCGCCTTCGCACGGTCCAGCTTCTGCTGCGAGTCGGCCAGCCCCACCTTCAGCCGATCGAGGTCCGCCTCCGACCGCGTGACGTTGGCGCGCTGCTGCTCGATGTTGGTCTGCAGGAGCGTGGGGTCGAGCCGCGCGATGACCTGCCCCTTCTTCACGATGGAGTTGAAGTCGGCGTACAGCTCCTGGATGATGCCGCCGACCTGGGTGCCGACCTGCACGGTCGTCACCGCCTCCAGCGTGCCGGTCGCCGCCACCACGTCCACGATGTCTCCGCGGCTCAGCGGCGCCGTGCGCACCTCAGGCTCCTTGGCCGGGCGCGTCATGTAGTAGGCGCCTGCGGCCCCTCCGACCAGGGCGAGCACGATCACGATCAGGATCAGTTTTTTCATGGTATCCGTCTGGCCGCTGCGAATGCCGTCGCAGACTCGGGCGCAGTCCTCTCGAAACAGTGAAGCGCGCAGGTGTTCAATGTGGCGACCGGCAACCGCCGGGGGCGTCCGTGCCTTACTGTGCGCCGCCGCCCGCGACCGCCGCGCCGACCCCTCGCGTGCCGACCGCCTGCACGGTCTCGAAGTTCACGAGCGCCTTCCGGTAGTTGAGGATCGCGCGCAGCTCGTTGTTGCGCGCGTCGGCGAAGTCGCGCTGCGCCTGCACGACTTCGTAATTGGTGGCCATGCCGACGTCCATCTTGCTCTGCGCCGCCTCGAGCCGCTTCTGCGACAGCTCGCTTGCGGCGGCGCTCGCCTGCACGCTCTCGAGCGAGCTCTGCACGGTGAGCGCGGCGTTGGTCACGTCGGTCGCAATCTGGAGCTCCAGCGCCTTGAGGTTGGCCGCCGTCTGCTCGAGCGACAGTCTCGACCGCGCGACCGTGGCCTCCTGCGAGCTCCGGCCGAGCGGGTAGGCGAAGGTGAACCCGACCGTCCACGTCGGCGCATCGAAGCCGGCGACGTTGCGCAGCGCGTCGAGGTAGCCGGA
>JANPJN010000004.1:0-5245 GCA_031425515.1 Acidobacteriota bacterium
GCTGACCGACAAGCGCGTGTTCCCGTCGATCGACATGCAGAAGAGCGGAACCCGGAAGGAGGAGCTGCTGCTCCCGCGCGAGGACCTCAATCGCGTGTGGGTGCTCCGCAAGGTCCTCAACCCGCTGTCGGCCGTCGAGGCGATGGAGCTGCTCCTCGACAAGATGGGAAAGACGAAGTCCAACCAGGACTTCCTCTCGTCCATGCAGAAGATGGGTTAGCGCTCGCCCGGAACGGCCGCCGCGGGTCGCAGGATGGCTTGCAGCTCTTCGGCTTCGATGACCTCTTTTTCCAGCAGGCGTTCGGACAGGACATCGAGCACGGCGCGATGGTCGCCGAGCACGCCGCGGGCGGCCGCCGTCGCGTCGCCGACGATCCGCTTGATCTCGGCGTCGATTTTCAAGGCGGTGTCTTCGGAGTAATTGCCGCGCTCGGGCATGAAGGGCGTGTCGAGGAACGCGCTGCGCTTGTGCCCGCTGTAGTTGACGGCGCCGAGCGTCTCGCTCATGCCGAACTCGGTGACCATCGCGCGGGCGATGTCCGTGGCGCGCTGGAGGTCGTTCTGCGCGCCCGTGGACAGGTGGCCGAACGCGATCTCCTCGGCCGCGCGTCCGGCGAGGAGCACCGCGAGCTGGCTCGAGAGATCCTCGCGCGTGAGCAGGTACCGCTCCTCGAGCGGGAGCTGCATCGTGTAGCCGAGCGCGCCGAAGCCGCGCTGCACGATCGAGATCTTGTGGACGGGATCGAGGCCGGGAAGTACACTAGCCACGATCGCGTGCCCGGACTCGTGGTACGCGACAATCCGGCGCTCGCGCGTGCTCATGACCCGCTTCTTCTCGAGCCCGGCGATCAGCCGGTCGATCGCCTCCTCGAAGTCCTTCATCTCGACGGCCGTCTTGTCCTTGCGCGCGGCGAGCAGCGCGGCCTCGTTGACGAGGTTGGCCAGATCCGCGCCGGCAAACCCGGCCGTCCGCGCCGCGATGACCTTCAGATCCACGGTGCCGGCGAGCGTGACGTTCTTCACATGAATCTTCAGGATCGCCTCGCGCCCCCGCACATCCGGCTTGTCCACGAGGACCTGTCGGTCGAAGCGGCCCGGGCGGAGCAGCGCAGGGTCGAGCACCTCGGGGCGGTTGGTGGCGCCCATGATGATCACGCCCTTGCGGCCGTCGAATCCGTCCATCTCCGCGAGCAACTGGTTCAGCGTCTGTTCCCGCTCCTCATGGCTGCCCATCGGCCCCTGCATGCGCGCCTTGCCGAGCGCGTCGAGCTCGTCGATGAAGACGATGCAGGGGGCCTTGACCTCGGCTTGCGCGAAGAGATCCCGCACACGGGCAGCGCCGACGCCGACGAACATCTCCACGAACTCGGATCCGCTCAGGCTGAAGAACGGCACGCCGGCCTCGCCGGCCACCGCGCGCGCGAGCAGGGTCTTGCCGGTACCGGGAGGGCCGACGAGCAGAACGCCTTTGGGGATGCGCCCGCCGATGCTGGTGTACTTTTTCGGTGTCTTGAGGAACTCGACAATCTCCTTCAGCTCTCCCGCGGCTTCATCCACCCCCGCCACGTCCCCAAACCGCACCTTCACGTCGTCGTCTGCATAGATCTTCGCCTTGCTCCGGGCGAAGGACATGACGCCCCCCTCAGCCCCTCCCATGCGGCGGAAGAAGAAGCTCCAGAGCGCGATGAGGAAGAGGAGCGGGAGCACCCAGCCCAGAAGCTCGCTGACCCATCGATTGGGAAGCTCGCCCGTGTACTTGACGCCGTGCTTCTCGAGATCCTCGAGCAGTTTCGGGTCCTCGATGCGCACGGCCGAGAAGGGGCGCGGCTTCTCCTCCCCCTTGAGCGTGCCGCGCACGCGGTCCACGGCGACGGCGACTTCCTGGACCTTGCCCTCGCGGACGTGCTGCTTGAAGGTGCTGTAGGGGATCGTTTCGCCGGAGTGCAGCGAGAAGAAAAATGCCTGGCCGAGCGCGAGCAGGAGGAGCAACCCCAGCACGTACCACATGGTCGAGCCGGGTCCGCGGGGCGGGGTCAGCCGGCGGTCGGTGGGCCGGCGGCCCTTCGGTGTTCTCGGTGTCTCGTCGGCCATGTGGTGATCTTATCCGAACTCCAGTTCGCCCTTCGGCGCGTCGATGCGCACCACCGCGCCCTCTCCGAACTCTCCCTGCAGCACGCGCAGCGCGAGCGGATCGAGCACGCGCCGCTGGAGCGTGCGCTTCAGCGGGCGGGCGCCGTAGGCGGGATCGTAGCCTTCGGCGATGAGCGCGTCCTTGGCCCGATCCGTCAGCTCGACATGGATCTTCCGATCCTCGAGCCGCTTCATCAGCCCGCGGAGCTGAATGTCGATGATCGCGCGCATCTGCACGCGCGAGAGCGCGTGGAAGATGATGATCTCGTCCACGCGGTTGAGGAACTCCGGCCGGAAGTGCGCCCGCAGCGCCTCCATCACCTCGCGCTTGACCCCTTCGTCCACCGTCTCGCGCCCGACGTCCGGTCCGGCCGCCGCCGCGTGGCGGGCGAGGGCCTGCTCCGCAATGTAGTGGCTGCCGACGTTGGACGTCATGATGACGACGGTGTTGCGGAAGTCCACGGTCCGCCCCTTCCCGTCCGTCAGCCGCCCATCGTCGAGCAGCTGCAGCATGACGTTCAGCACCTCCGGATGGGCCTTTTCGACCTCGTCGAAGAGCACGACCGAGTAGGCGCGGCGGCGGACTGCCTCGGTGAGCTGCCCGGCCTCCTCGTAGCCGACGTAGCCGGGGGGTGCGCCGACGAGGCGCGATACGGTGTGCTTCTCCTGGTACTCCGACATGTCAATCCGGATCATCGCCTGCTCGTCGTCGAACAGGAACTCCGCGAGAGCGCGGGCGAGCTCGGTCTTCCCGACGCCCGTCGGGCCGAGGAAGATGAAACTGCCGAGCGGACGGTTCGGGTCCTGGAGCCCGGCGCGCGCGCGGCGCATGGCATTGGCGACCGCGGAGATCGCCTCCTCCTGGCCGACGACCCGCGCGTGGAGGCGCTGTTCCATCTGGAGCAGCTTCTGGATTTCTCCTTCCATCAGCCGGCTGACCGGAATCTGCGTCCAGCGGCTGACGACCTCGGCGATGTCCTCCTCGTCCACTTCCTCCTTGAGCATGCGACCGCTTTTCTGTGTGTCGGCGAGCCGCGTTTCTTCCTGCTGAAGGCGCCGCTCGAGCTCCGGCAGCCGCCCATACTGGAGCTCTGAAGCCTTCGCGTAGTCGCCCGCCTGCTGGGCGCGCTGCATGTCGAGGCGGACCTGTTCGAGATCCTGCTTGACCGTCCGCGCCGCCTGAATCGCTTCCTTCTCCTGGTTCCAGTGCGTGGTGAGCCGGTTCTTCTCCTCCTTGAGATCGGCGAGCTCTTTCTCGAGCTTCTGCAGCCGTTCGGACGAGGCCTTGTCGGTCTCTTTCCGGAGCGCCTCGCGCTCGATCTCGAGCTGCATGATGCGCCGCTCGACCTCGTCCAGTTCGGCCGGCATCGAATCGATCTCCATCCGCAGCCGCGACGCGGCCTCGTCTATGAGGTCGATGGCTTTGTCGGGCAGGAAGCGGTCGGCGATGTAGCGGTTCGACAGCACCGCCGCGGCCACGAGTGCGGCGTCCTTGAACTTCACGCCGTGATGGATCTCGTACCGCTCGCGCAGTCCGCGCAGAATGCTGATCGTGTCCTCGACCGTAGGCTCGCCGATGGTCACCGGCTGGAAGCGCCGCTCGAGCGCCGCGTCCTTCTCGATGTACTTCCGGTACTCGTCGAGCGTCGTCGCGCCGACCGTGTGCAGCTCCCCGCGCGCGAGCATCGGCTTGAGCATGTTCGACGCGTCCATGGATCCTTCTGCCGCGCCCGTGCCGACGACCGTGTGGAGCTCGTCGATGAAGAGGATCACCTGGCCGTCCGAGTCGGAGACGTCCTTGAGCACCGCCTTCAGGCGCTCCTCGAATTCCCCGCGATACTTCGCCCCGGCGATGAGCGCGCCCATGTCGAGCGCGACGATGCGCTTGCTCTTCAGCCCCTCCGGCACGTCCTGCCGGACGATCCGCTGGGCGAGGCCTTCGACGACGGCCGTTTTGCCGACGCCGGGCTCACCGATGAGGACCGGGTTGTTCTTGGTGCGGCGCGAGAGAACCTGGATCACGCGGCGGATCTCCTCGTCGCGGCCGATGACCGGATCGAGCTTGCCCTTGCGGGCGAGCTCTGTGAGGTCGCGGCCGTAGCGCTCGAGCGATTGATACGTGCTCTCGGGGGTCTGGCTCGTGACGCGCTGCGAGCCGCGGACCGCCGTCATCGCCTGGAGGATGGTGTCCTTCGACAGGCCGCGCTGCTGCAGCAACCGCACGGCGGGGGATTTGCCCCCTTCCGAGGCGATGGCGATGAAGAGATGTTCCGTGCTGACGTATTCGTCCTTGAGCCGTTCGGCTTCCTGCTCGGCCGCGTCGGTGACCTGGCGGAGCCGGGACGACAGGCCCGGCTGCGAGCCTCCACGGGCGCTCGGCAGCTTCTGGAGCTCGGCGCGGACGCCCGCCGCGACCGCCGCCGGATCGGCGTTCATCTTGCGGACGATCTCCGGCACGATCCCTTCGCGCTGCTCGACGAGCGTGAGCAGCACGTGCTCCGGCGTGATCTCGGGGTGCCCCTCGCGATCCGCGAGCTGCTGCGCCGCCGCGATCGCCTCCTGGGCCTTTTCGGTGTATCGATTGGGGTTCATAAGCAGCTCTCAGCTTTCAGCTATCAGCTCTCAGCCATCAGCTTTCAGGCTCTCAGGCTCGCACCGTGCGGGTTCCAGCTTCTCATCCGCGAACCACTGATAGCTGAGAGCTGACAGCTGATCGCTACTGTTCCACTTTCGCCAGGGCCTCCCAGTGGGTGCGCTGGTCCTTTGTGAGCGAGCGGGGGAGCTGGATCTCGACGGTGGCGTACAGATCCCCCCGTTCGTCGGGCTTGCCGATGGACGGCATGCCGTGCCCTTTGAGGCGGAACACCTGCGCGGTCTGGGTCGTCTCGGGGATCTTCAGCCGCACCGAGCCGGTGATCGTCGGCACGTTCGCCTCGCCGCCGAGCACGGCGGTGGTGACCGCCACGGCCAGCCGCGTATGCAGGTCGTTCCCCTGACGCTCGAATACGGCGTGTGGCTTGAGCCGCACGCAGAGGTAGAGGTCCCCCGACGCGCCGCCGCTGCCTCCGGCTTCGCCTTCTCCCGCCGCGCGGACCCGCGAGCCGTCCTTCACGCC
>JANPJN010000005.1:0-2374 GCA_031425515.1 Acidobacteriota bacterium
GGCGCGCAAGTCGCTCGCGGCCCTCGATATTCCTTCCACGCTCGTCATGCGGGAACGGGCCGGCTTCGAGCGGCCGTCCTTCGAGCTGCGCGAGCGCGGCAGCTTCGCGGCGAAGGGGGAGCGGGTCTTCGCGCGCACGCCGACGGCGCTCCACGCGATGCGGGACGATCAGCCGGCCAACCGCCTGGGCCTGGCGCGATGGCTGGTGGACGAGAGCAATCCCCTCGTCGCGCGCGTCGCGGTCAACCGGCTCTGGGAGCAGGTCTTCGGCCGCGGCATCGTCGAAACCAGCGAGGATTTCGGGTCGCAGGCCAGCGAGCCGTCGCACCCGCAGCTCCTCGACTGGCTGGCGACGGAGTTCGTCGCGAAGGGATGGAGCCAGAAGGCGCTGCTGCGCGAGATCGTCCTGTCCGCCACCTACCGGCAGTCGTCCACCGTGTCGGCGGCGCTGGCCGAGCGGGATCCCTACAACCGCCTGCTGGCCCGCGGCCCGCGCGTGCGCATGGAAGCGGAGATGATCCGGGACGTCGCGCTGGCGGTGAGCGGACTGCTCAATCCGAAGATGTTCGGGCCCAGCGTCTTTCCGTTGCAGCCGGACGGGATCTGGAATCAGCCGTACAGCTCCGACAAGTGGGCGACCAGCGCAGACACGGATAGGTACCGCCGCAGCCTCTACACGTTCTGGCGCCGCACGTCGCCGTACCCCAGTTTCATGACGTTCGACGCGACGAGCCGCGAGTTCTGCACCGTTCGCCGCGTGCGCACGAACACGCCGCTCCAGGCCCTCACGCTGCTGAACGATCCCGCGTCGTTCGAGGCCGCACGGGCGCTCGCGGCACGGATGCGGAGCGCCGCGGCCAGCCCTCGGGATCGCGCGTCCGTCGGCGTCAAGCTGGTGCTCTCCCGTGAGGCGACGCCGGCGGAACTGGATCGCCTTGCCGCGGCCTACGATCAGGAGTTGAAACACTACCGCTCACGGCCGGACGCCGCCGCGCTCGTGGCCGCGACGGGCGACGAGGATGTCGCCGAGCTCTCGGCGCTGACGGTGATGGCCAACATCCTGCTGAACCTGGACGAAGCGGTGACCAAGGAATGAGCCTCCGCGACATCACCCGGCGGCATTTCTTCGAACAGGCCTCCTTCGGTATTGGCGGCCTCGCGCTGGCATCGCTCATCGGCACGCGCGTCTCCGCGCGCGACCAGGCAGCCGCCCTCCAGGCGCAGGCGCTGCAGTTCGCGCCGAAGGCGAAGCGCGTCATCTACCTCTTCATGGCAGGCGCGCCGTCACAGATCGATCTGTTCGACCCCAAACCGGTCCTCTCGAAGCACGACGGCGAGGATATTCCCGCCGAGTTCATCAAGGGAGAGCGGTTCGCGTTCATCAAAGGCACGCCGAAGCTGCTCGGACCCCGTTCCAGTTCAGGAAGTACGGCCAGTCGGGTGCCGAGATCTCGGAGCTGCTCCCGAACCTCGCGAAGGTCGCCGACGACATCACCATTGTCCGGTCGATGCAGACGACGCAGTTCAATCATGCGCCGGCGCAGATTTTCATGAACACCGGGCACCAGGTGATTGGACGGCCAAGCCTGGGGTCATGGCTCAGTTACGGGCTCGGCAGCGAGAACAGCGACCTGCCCGCGTTCGTCGTCCTGCTCTCGGGCGAGAACAATCCGGACGGCGGCAAGTCGTGCTGGGGGAGCGGATTCTTACCGACCACGCATCAGGGGGTCGAGTTCAGGTCCAGCGGTGAGCCGGTGCTGTTCGCGTCGAACCCGCAGGGAGTGGACGCCGACGTGCGGGGGCGTTCCGTGACGACGATCAACGACCTGAACCGTCAGCACGCAGTCAACGTCGGGGACCCCGAGATCCAGACGCGCATTGCCGCCTACGAGCTCGCGTACCGCATGCAGACGAGCGTGCCGGACCTGACCGACCTGGCGAAGGAGCCGCCGGCCATTCACGAGCTATACGGTACGGAGCCCGGCAAGCCGTCCTTCGCGAACAACTGTCTGCTCGCGCGTCGGCTGGTCGAGCGTGGCGTGCGCTTCGTGCAGCTCTATCACCGCGGCTGGGACACGCACGGCGCGTCCTTCGGCGAAGACATCGTGGACAAGCTGCCACGACTCTGCCGGCAGACCGACCGTCCCGTGTACGGCCTGCTCACCGATCTCAAACAGCGCGGTCTGCTGGACGACACGCTCGTCGTGTGGGGCGGCGAGTTCGGCCGCACACCGATGAACGAGGCGCGGAACGGGTCGAAGTTCCTCGGGCGCGATCATCACCCGCGGGCGTTCACGATGTGGCTGGCCGGCGGCGGCATCCGTCCCGGCGTCACGGTCGGACGCACCGACGATCTCGGCTACAACGTCGTCGA
>JANPJN010000006.1:0-2574 GCA_031425515.1 Acidobacteriota bacterium
GACGAGCCGCTCGCCGTCAACGCCGACGCCGTCCAGCTCGAACAGGTTCTCGTCAACCTCGCCGTCAACGCCCGCGACGCCATGCCGGACGGCGGCCTGCTGACCATCGCGACCCTCGGTGTTGACGTGCGCGATGCACGCCACTTCCCCTCGCGGGTCAAAGTGATCCCCGGCCGATACGTCCGTCTCACCGTGGCCGACAGCGGCTGCGGCATGGACGCCAGCACGCAGGCGCACCTCTTCGAACCGTTCTTCACCACCAAGGCAGCCGGGCGGGGCACGGGCCTCGGCCTTGCGACAATCTACGGCATCGTCAAACAGCTGGGGGGCTATATCTGGGTATCGAGCGAGCTGCAACAGGGCAGCACGTTCTCAATCTACCTGCCGTCAACGGACGCCAGGATCCCGTCTCGAACCGTCGACCCTGTGCGGCCCGAAGTGCAGGTCGGCCGGGAAACCATCCTGGTGGTGGAAGACGAGCCGGCCGTACTGGCCCTGGCGAGGACCATCCTGACGCGGCATGGCTACCGGGTGCTGGATGCGCCAACGCCCGAGGCGGCCCTCGAGATCGCGCGCACCCAGCCCTTCGAGCTGATCCTCACCGACGTCGTGATGCCGGGGATGCAGGGGCCGACTCTCGTCGGCCGGATCCGCCAGGAAAGGGCAGGCCCCCTCAGAGCCATCTACATGTCGGGCTACGCGGCCGACGACGCGATGTCGAAAGTGTTCGGCGAAGGGGCCGCATTTCTCGCCAAGCCCTTCACCCATGCCGATCTCCTGCGCACCGTCCGGCAGTTGCTCGACGCCCCTCCGACCTGAGCCGCGCTCGACCTTTCGTCCGGCCGCGCTTGCAATGCCCGGCCTGACACGAGAAGATCTTCTTCGGGCGGTCCGCGTCTTGCACCAAGCTCGAGCTGGAACCTGCATCCCCCCAAAATTACCCATGATGCGTTGCGCGATTGCTTTGATTTGTCCATTTGGCCCATTGGCACGCCGCCTCTGGGCAATTGCTGCGCTCCTCGCGCTCCTCGCCCCGGTCGCGCTCCAGGCGCAGCTCGACGTCCTCTCGCATCGATACGACCCCCAGCGAACCGGGGCGAATCTGCGTGAGACGACGCTGACGGCGTCGAACGTGTCGGTGGACCGCTTCGGCAAGCTCTACTCATACCCCGTTGACGGCTCCGTCTACGCGCAGCCGCTGTACGTGAGCGGCGTCACGATCAACGGCACGGTCCGCAACGTTCTGTACGTGGCGACGATGAACGATCAGGTGTACGCCTTCGACGCCGACGCGGCCTCGCCCACGCCGCTCTGGAAGCGGAGCTTCATCAATCCGCCGTCCGTCACGCCCGTGCCCATCACCGACATCGTCGCGCCCGATCTCAACGTCGTCGGGAACATCGGGATTCAGAGCACGCCGGTGATCGACAAGACGACCGGCACCCTGTACTTCGTCGCGCGGACGAAGGAGGGGGACAGCTACGTGCAGCGGTTGCACGCGCTCGACATCACGACCGGTGCGGCGCGTCCAGGCAGCCCTGTCACGATCGGCGGCTCCGTACCGGGGACCGCTCCCGACGCCACGCCGGGTCCGAACGGGCCGTCCATCACCTTCGATCCAAAAGTGCACCTGCAGCGCGCCGGGCTGGCGCTCGTCAACGGCGTGGTGCTCGTCGCCTGGGCCTCGCATGAAGACATCGTGCCCTCGCACGGATGGATCATGGGATTCGATGCGTCCACGCTGGGCGTCGTAGCACGGTTCGTGACCAGTCCCGACGGATACAACGGCGGCATCTGGCAGGGCGGGCGCGCGCCAACGGTGGACAGCACCGGGCATGTGTACTTCGCCACTGCCAACGGTCCGTGGGACGGCACCCGGAACTTCGGCAACTCGCTGCTGAAGTTCAGCGTCAGCCGCGCGGGGCTCACGCTGGTGGACTTCTTCACGCCCGGCAACGAAGTGCAGCTCAGCGCCGCGGACGACGACTTGAGTGGATCGGGCTTCACCCTCCTGCCAGGGACCAATCGCCTGCTCGGGGGCGGCAAGGAAGGGGTCTTCTATCTGCTCGAAGCCGGGAACCTTGGACGGAAGGTCGCCAACGATACGCAGATCGTGCAGAAGCTCAACGTCGGCGGCGGCCACGTGATGGGTGGGCCGGTGTACTGGAACGCGCCGGGGGCCGGACCGCTCGTCTACAACTGGTCGGAAGACGATGAGTTGAAAGCGTATGCGCTCAGCAATGGGCGGCTGGTCACGTCCCCCTATGTCCGGGGCACGATGGTGTCGCCTGGCCATCCGGGGGGATCGCTCACGCTCTCGGCAAATGGATCGACGGCCAACACCGGGGTGCTGTGGGCATCGATCCCCACGAGCCGCGATGGCAAGCACGGCCTTGTCGCAGGCGTGCTTAGGGCGTTCCATGCCGAGACGCTCGCGGAAATCTGGACCAGCGAGCAGAATGCGACCCGCGATCGTGCCGGCACGCTGATGAAGTTCGTGCCCCCCGTCGTCGCCAACGGGAGGGTCTATCTCCCCAATCACACCGGTGCGGTCAATGTCTACGGCCTGCTCGC
>JANPJN010000007.1:0-2899 GCA_031425515.1 Acidobacteriota bacterium
GGACATCGGCGGGGGCATTGAAGGTCAGCTCGAAGTAGTCCACCGGCGCGGCAAGCGCCGTCGTCCGCTTCGCGGCGCCGAGGTTCGGATTCCGCAGCCGGGCTCCGCCGGCCGCCGTCGCATCCAGTTCGCGCTGCCACCTCCCGACGACCGCGCCGGACGTCGGCGCGTCGGCCGCGTAGAGCACGATGTCGCCGTCGCCCGCGACAAGGTTCGCCACGGTGACGGACACCGGCGCCGACGTGCCGAGGTTGCCCGCCGCGTCGGCGCTCCTGGCTTCGAGCGTGTGCGGGCCATTCGCCACCGTCGTCGAATCCCAGGTGAATGCATACGGCGCCGTGGCATCGCGGCCCTGAGGCACGCCGTCAACGAGAAGCTCCGTGTAGGCCACGCCGACGTTGTCGGAGGCACTGGCCGTCACGCTCACGAGCGCGCGAACGGTGGCGGCCGACGCGGGGGCGGTGATCGCCACGGTGGGTGGCGCCGTGTCTGGCGGAGGCGTGCAGCGGGCGATGGACACGCTGTCGAAGACGGTGCCGGCCGTGCCGACCGCGCTGACCTGCAGCGTGCAGTCCGACACCACGCCGCGCAGATAGTGGAAGCGGCTCGCGGAGGCCGCGGTGAACGACGAGGTGGCGCTCGGGTAGAGCGGGGCACCGCCGCCGCCGGTCACGAGATAGGTCACGCCGGCCGGATCCGCGACGTCGGCGCGGAGCGGCACCGTCCGCTCGTAGTCGTGCTCGTGGCCCGCGATGACGAGCTGGACGCCGTGACGCTCGAAGACCGGCGCGAACGCCGCACGCACATCGAGCGCCGATCCGTGTTCACCGCCGGAGCTGTACGGCGCGCGGTGCAGCAGCGCCATCTTCCACGGCTGCGTCGTGGCGGCGAGGTCCGCCTCGAGCCACGCCAGTTGCGCCGTCCGCCGCGCCGGATCGAGGAACGCAAACTCGGTGTCGAGCGCCACGACGTGCACGGGACCGTAGTCAAAGCTGTAGTACCGCTCGGCATGGTCGGGGTACGTCGTGGTCGCGCCGTTTCGGGGTAGCACGAACAGGCCGAGATACGGGACGCCATTGCCATTTTCGGCCCGGCTGTCGTGGTTGCCGTTGACCGGGAAGACCGGACGGGCCCGCAGCCAGTTCCGGTACGGCGTGAAGAACCAGTCGCTCGTCGTCTGGAAGGTCGCCGCCCCCGTGCCCCCGCCCACGCCGTACGCGACGTCTCCCGCATGCAGCGCGAGATCGAAGCTCTCGCCCTGAATGAGCGAGGCGATCTGCATCTGCTCTGGCGATCCTGTGCCGCTGTCGCCCAGGGCGACAAACGACATCGATCCCGTGCCGGCCGCCGGAGCCGTCCGGAAGCTGTCTGCGGCCGGGTTCACGTCGATGCCGTTGACGAGGATGTTGTAGTCGTAGGTCGTGGACGGCGCCAGGCTGCCGACCGTCGCGACATGCTGGTAGTAGTCCGCCGCCATCCCCGTGGCCGCGGCGGAGAACAGCGTGCTCTGGGCCGCTACGGCCGTCTGCGCGGCGCCCGCCAGTCCATACCGAAACTCCGCCGGGCCGCCCTCGCGCGTCGCCCACGCCACCACGGCCCCGGTGGCCGACACCTGCTGGAGGTAGGGATCGCGCACGAGCGTCGCGGTGGGAGGCGGCGGCGCCACGCCGTCCGTGGTGAAGCTCCACGTCGAGCTCGTCCTGGTCTGCTCGGCCATCGTCCGGCTGACAATCTTCCAGTAGTACGTCGTGCCGGAGATCAGCGGGGTGGAGATGATGTGGCGCTGCTTCTGGGTGGTCGTTTCGCTGGGACCCAGGGGCAGGGCCGCGGCCACGACCGGAAGGTTGGCCGGATCCGTACCCAGATAGACGTCGTACACGTGAGCCCAGGGCCCGCCATACCACTCGAGCGTGACCGGGCCGGCGGCCGGAACGCCTGTCGCGAGGGTGACGGGCGACGGAGTTGTCGCTCTGTCGGGTGGGAGCGGCACGAACGGTTCGTTCTCGACCACACCGCCGGAGCCGGTCCACTTGCGCTCGAACTGATTCACGAACCAGTTGAAGGTGACCGGATCGGTCGTGAACATGTTGTGCTCTTCCTGCGACTCCCCCGACGGGCTGGACCAGTTGGACGACCCGAAGATCGTGGTGCCTCCGCCCAGGCTGTAGAGCAGGACGGACTTCTGGTGGTTCAACCCGGCATGCCGGCGGTGCATGATTTCGATGCCCGCCATGTAGAGGCGATCGACGTTCCACGAGTGCCAGAGCCGCTTCACGTCGCGATACTGCTGCGGCTCCGTGATCAACCTGACCCGCACGCCCCGGGCTTCTGCCGCAATCATCGCGTCGGTGTGACGGCGATCCGTGATGCGATACATGATCGTGTCGATCTGCGTCGTCTCCAGCCGATACCGGCCCAGCGCGCGATTGACGTACGACTCCGCGGGCACGAAATTGAGCTGGGGATCCTTCGCAAAGGTGCCGTACACGCGCATGAGCGGGGGGGGCACGTTGGCGTAGTCGCGGTACGCCGAGGTGTTGGTCCACAGGTCGTCGTACTTCGTGCGGAAGCTGTTGACGATCGACGTGTCGTCGGTGAAGTAGATCGCCTCGTCCGTGTAGTTGGTGTAGGGGGCGGAACCGACCTGAGGCAACCACGCATCGACGCTGTAATTGGCGCCGCTGAACTCGACCCGGTTCTGCTGGGCGAAGAGCATCATCTTCCAGTGAAGGATGCCGCCGGTGTGGCGCTCACGCATCGGAATGCCGGCGTTCTTCAGCTCGGCCAGCCGACTTGCGTTGTACTGGTTGGTCGCGTTGGCCCGCGTGTCCACGAGCACGCGCACAGGGACGCCCGCGCGGAACCGGTTGATCAGTTCAGTCGTGTAGCGCGAGTCCTC
>JANPJN010000008.1:0-3764 GCA_031425515.1 Acidobacteriota bacterium
AGCAGGCGGTGGTCGGCAACACGCGGTCGTTCGGCTCGAACAAGGTCAACGACGCGCGCATCGGGTTCGGGTCTCTCAAGAACGGGCATATCTCGCCGCGCGCCAACAGCGTCAACGTCGTGGCGGATCTCGGCATCAACATCCCGAGTGACAATCCCCTCTACTGGGGCGTTCCGAATATCGGCATTACGGGACTCTCGGGCGTCGGGGAAGAGAGCGACGCCCCGTTCATCAACGACGACACGACGCTCCAGTTCGTCGACAACTTCTCCTGGGTCCTCGGACAGCATGCGGTCAAGTTCGGCGGAGAGATCCGGAAGGTGATCTATGACCAGATCGGAGGCGTGGTCACGCGCGGCCGGTTCGGCTTCGACGGCCGCTACACCCAGAACCCGCTGGCTCCCGTGGCGCAGCGCGGAGGCGCGGCGTTCGCCGACTTTCTCCTCGGGCATTTCAACCGGGCCGAGGGGCAGGTCGGCGCGCCGATCGCCAACTTCCGATCCAACTACTTCGCGCTGTATCTGCAGGACAGCTGGAAGGCCCGCTCGAACCTGACGATCAATTACGGGCTGCGCTGGGAGTACGACCAACCCTTCTGGGACGAGAACGACGCCATCGTCAATATCGACTTCAAGTGGGACAACTCGGCCGAGCCCGTCTTCGTCCGGGCCGGGACGGGGGACCCGTTCGAGGGCAATCCGCCGTTTCGCCTGGCGTCCGATGTCCAATACGTCCGCGACGGCCGCTTCGGCCGCGGCGCCTATCGCAGCGACTTCAACGACTTCGCCCCGCGCCTCGGCATCGCCTGGGCCGTCTCCCCGAAGACCGTCATCCGGAGCGGGGGCGGCCTGTATTACGTCCGCGACATCGGCAATGCCGTGTTCGACACGGTCCGCAACGCGCCATTCACGATCCGCCGCGACGAGCCGGCTGAAAATTTCCGTCCGAACCTGAGCTTCGAGCAGCCGTTTGCGCGGACGGGCGCCCCCACGTTCATTCTCGCCAATCAGTACGACGAGCCGTCGACGTACATTGCCCAGTGGTCGCTCGGCGCCCAGCGCGAGCTGGGCGAGAATCTGTCGGTCGAAGCCACGTACTTCGGATCGGCCGGCGTTCACCTCCGCCGGTTGATGAGTTACAACAATCCGGAACCGAGCCAGCTGGCGAATTCAAACCTCGCGCGGCCGTTTCCGAAGTTCGGCAGCATCCAGGTCATGAGCGCTCCAGGCCATTCGAGCTATCACGCGCTCTACCTGAAGCTGCAGCGGCGTTTCTCGCGCGGCTTCACGTTCCTGAGCTCGTTCTCGTGGGGCAAGTCCATCGACAACGGCAGCGGCATCCGCACGACCGACGGCGACACGCTGACGCCGTCGAACAACTACGACCTGCGTCTCGAGCGGGGCCTGTCGGCGTTCGACTTCCGCCGCCGCCTCACGACTTCGTGGTTGTGGGAACTGCCGATCGGGAAGGACCGGCGCTGGATGAACGCGGGAGGAGCGGCCAATGCGATCCTGGGCGGCTGGCAGCTGGGCGGTATTCTGACGCTGCAGGACGGCTTCCCGTTCACGGTCACGTGCGGCCCGGGAAACATCCAGAACGGCGGGGGAGCCTGCTATCCCGATTCGACGGGCATCGACTGGCGGCTGCCGCGCGACGAACGGACGCGGACGCGCTACTTCAACACCGACGCGTTCGTCGATCGCAGTCCCGCGGGTGGGCCGTTCCGCTACGGCACGGTCGGCCGCAATTCGCTCATCGGCCCTGGGTTCCTCAGTCTGGACGCCTCGGCCAACAAGAAGTTCGACATGCCCGGCGGCACCCACCTCGAGCTGCGAGTGGAGGCATTCAACCTGCCGAATCTTCCGATCTGGAGCCAGCCCGGATCGCAGCTCAGGACGCCGAACTTCGGAGTCATCAACAGTACGAGAATCGATTCCCGGCAGGTCCAGGTCGGAGTGAAGGTGGTCTTCTGAGGCGCCGACGCGGACCGTTCAACGCCCCCGATACTTCGCGACGTCGACCCAGCGCCCGTCGACCATGACACGCTCGACGGCGCGTATCGCGCCAATGCTCTGCGTGGGATCGCCGCGGACGACGACCACGTCCGCCTTCAGGCCGGGACGAAGCGTGCCGAGCTCACGCTCGCGGTAGAGAAACGCCGCGGCCGTGCCGGTGGCCGCGGTGATCGCATCGAGCGGCGTGAACCCGCTCTCCACCAGCAGTTCAATCTCGCGCCACGGCGCCTCGCCCCGGCCCGCGAACGGCACCTCCGTATGGCCGCCGACGACCACGCGCGCCCCCTCGTCGGCGATCCGCTTCGTGAACTGCTTCATCTTCGCGAAGCCGGCCGCCAGTCCTGCCGCCTGCTCCGGGCTCGTGCCGTTCGGCGGCTGTCCGGCCCGTCGCTCGAACACGGCAAGCGTCGGGTCCACCCACGGCCTGCGCGTCCGCAGGATGGCGTACAGCGCTCGGGCGCCGGGGCCATCGAGGTCGGCAGCCGCGAACACCCGGTAGCGTCCGTCTCGCCGGGCCTCGTTGTTCGCGAGGACCGACTGCCGGTAGGCCTCGGCCTCGCGGCCGGCCATGAGGCTCGTGCCAAACGAGGTGATGTGCTCGATCCCCTGCAGGCCCGCCTCGATCAGCGCACCCGCATCGAGGATTTCCAGATGCGCGGTGCAGGGAATCCGCCGGGCCTCGCAGACGCCGAGCACAGCTTTCGCGCTCGCGAAGGGCAGCCGGAAATAGATCTTCAGCGCCGACGCGCCTTCCCGCACCCCGCGCTCGGCGAGGCGGCGCGCCTCCTCGGGGTCGCGCGCGACGACGGAGTCGGCCGGGTACGCGGGGCCTTCGCCGTCGATGTGCGGTCCGGTCGTGAAGATCCGTGGCCCCGGCAGGCCGTCGGCCGCGATCTCCCGCCGCAGCTCGTCGAAGCGGTCGTTCCACTGGCCCGGATCCCGGAACGACGTCACGCCGTGGCTCAACTGCCGAAGCGCCAGCGCCGGGTCGCGCTCAATGTGGAAGTGCAGATCGATGAGCCCCGGCAGCACCGTCCGGCCCGACAGATCTACACGCTCCGCCCCTGCCGGCACGTTCACCGCTGCCGCGGGCCCGACCCGGACAATGCGGTCCTTGTCGATGACGATGCGGCCATCCTCTATCGGCGCCGCGCCCGTGCCGTCAACGATCCGGACGTGGTCGAGTACGAGGAGCCGTCCCGCCGGCTGCGCCGCGCTGGCCACCGCGGCGCCTGCCGCCAGGATCAGAGCGGCCGCGTAACGCCCGGAGGCCAGAAGAGGGCGGCGGGGCATGCTGGTCAGAAGACGACCCGCACGCCGAGCTGCACCTGGCGAGACGACGTCACTGTCGTGGTGATACGGCCGAAGGTCGAGAGCGGCGGCTCGCCGTCGCGCGTGCCGGCGAAGCCCCGAAGCTCCGGGACGCCAAAGTTGGGGCGGTTGAGGATGTTGAAGCCCTCGATCCGGACTTCCACGCGGCCGTTCCCGCCAATCGCCGCGAGGCGGGCCGACTTTGCGAGCGACACATCCAGCGTTCGGAGGTTGGGCCCGATCAGGTCGCCCCGACCTGTGTTTCCGAACGTCCCGGCCGGCTGCAGCAGGAAGGCGGCCGGATTGAACCACTGATCCGCGCGGCCGAGCACGGCGTTGTCCGGACCGTAGCCGGGCGCGTAGCTCGGGCGGTCCTGGCCGATGCCGGGGCCCCGCGACGGGTTCCACTGCGAGCGCGACCGGTTGGTCTGCACGAAC
>JANPJN010000009.1:0-3449 GCA_031425515.1 Acidobacteriota bacterium
TCCTGAATGGTCTTCCGCTTCACCTCCGTCAGCGCGGCGCGCGGAAAGTCGATCGGCGGCACGGTGGCGCCGGCCGTCCCCTTCACGTCGCTGAACCATCGCTCGACCATCGCGCGGGTTTTCACGGGGTCGATGTCTCCGGCAATCACGAGGCTGGCGTTCGACGGCTGGTAATACTTCCTGAAGAACTCCGTCACATCGTCGTAGCTCGCGGCGGTGAGGTCCTCCATGTAGCCGATCGTGGGCCAGCGATAGGGGTGCCCTTCGGGATAGAGCAGCAGGTCCATCTCGATCGACGCTGACCCGTAGGGCGCGTTCTCGACGCCCTGGCGCCGTTCGTTCTTGACGACGTCGCGCTGGCCGTTGACGCGCTCGGGCGACATCGATTCGAGCAGGAAACCCATGCGATCGGACTCGAGAAAGAGCGCGAGGTCGAGGGCGCTCGACGGCGTGTCGATGAAGTAGTTGGTTCGGTCGCCCTGTGTGGAGCCGTTGTTCGTGGCGCCCGCGCCTTCGAGGAGCGTGTCGAACGCCCCTTCCTTGACGTTCGCCGAGCCTTCGAACATCAGGTGCTCGAAGAGATGCGCGAAGCCTGTGCGTCCCGGCTTCTCGCGCGCCGAGCCGACGTGATACCAGACGTTGACCGTC
Source organism: Acidobacteriota bacterium (assembly GCA_031425515.1). Taxonomy (GTDB): domain Bacteria; phylum Acidobacteriota; class Vicinamibacteria; order Vicinamibacterales; family 2-12-FULL-66-21; genus JALZOC01. The sequence goes on from JANPJN010000009.1 coordinate 649, forward strand.
GCGAGCGGCACGGTGTGATCCTCGTGGAGGATCACGCGGAGGCCGTTGGGCAGCGTGAACTGGGTGAAGGGGACCGAGAGCGCCGCCGGACGCGGGGGCGTCGCGGGGGCCGCCGGCTGGGCGTGGGCCAGCGGGGGCCGCGCGAGCGCGAGCGTGACGGTGAGTACGCCGAGCGTGCAGACTCGAATCATGCGGGACCTCTGAGGTTCCTATAGTCTATCAACGGTGATGTTCTCGTCCCGCGTTGCCGGAAATCTCGCGCCGAACCGGCTCACGCAGGCCATTAATCGCGCGCGCGCGTCTGCGCGCGATCTCCTCGACCTCACGACCACCAATCCGACCGCCGTCGGCATCGAGTACCCGGCGTCGATCTTCGAGGCGCTCGGTGATCCGGCCTCAGCGTCCTACCGGCCGGAGCCGCTGGGCTCCGTCACGGCGAGAGAAGCCGTGGCCCGCGACTACGAGCGCCGCGGCGTCCGCATCCCTCCCGACCACATCGTCCTGACCGCGAGCACCAGCGAAGCCTACTCCATCCTGTTCAAGCTGCTCTGCGACCCGTCGGGGGACGCGGTGATGGTGCCGGTGCCCAGCTATCCGCTGTTCGAGCACCTGACCGCGCTCGAGGGAGTGGCGGCGGTGCCCTATCCGCTCGAGTATCACGGCCGGTGGGTGGTCGATGTCGAGACTTTGGACGAGCGATGGAGCCCCGCGGTTCGCGCCGTCCTGGCCGTCAGCCCGAACAACCCCACCGGGTCCGTGTTGACGGCGGACGAGATCGACGCGCTGCAGTCGCGGTGCGCCGATCGTGGCGCCGCGCTGATTGTGGACGAGGTCTTTGCGGACTATCCCCTGCAGACGTCAGTCGTCCCGGCAGCGGCGGCGTCCGTCCCGGCACTGACGTTCCGGCTGGGTGGATTGTCCAAGTCGGTGGGGCTGCCGCAGATGAAGCTCGGGTGGATTGCCGTCGAGGGTCCCGCGCCGCTCGTCGCCGGAGCACTCGAGCGTCTGGAGCTGATTTGCGACACCTATCTGTCGGTGTCCACTCCAGTCCAGGTCGCCGCTGCGCGGCTGTTGTCGGACGGGGCGATCGTGCGCGACCGGATCCTTGCGCGCGTCCGGGGGAACTACGCCGTCCTGCGCGAGGCCGCGGCGTCGTGGCCGGCGATTGACGTTCTCCCGGTAGAGGCGGGATGGTCGGCGGTGCTCCGCGTGCCGGCCGTGCGGTCCGAGGAGGAGATCGTCATCGCGCTGCTCGACCGGCACGACGTCCTCGTCCACCCGGGCTTTTTCTTCGACCTGCCCCACGAGGCCTTCCTCGTCGTCAGCCTCCTGCCCCCCCCCGACCGTTTTGCCGAAGCCCTCCGCCGCCTAGGGGGACACTCATCTTTAGGCTAAGTTGTTGATTCCGCAGGAAGGATTCGAAAATGACGCCGGATCGGTTCCGCCGATCCCAGCCCTTCAAAGACTTTGACGTTTAGAATGAACACTTTACTCTAAAGATGAGTGTCCCCCTTGATAGGATCGAAGACGATGAGAGAGTCTGATGTGACGACGGCCCGCGAGCGCCTCGACGCCCACGTCCGGGAGATTGTGCGCTGGCATTTCGATCCCGCCACCGGCTGCCCCTTCTGGCTGGAGCGCGCCCGCACGCTGGGCTTCAACCCGATCGAGGCGATCGCGACCTACGATGACCTCGACAAGTTCGGCCCCTTCGAAGACGAGTGGCTGCGCGGCGGCCCCGTCCGCCGCTGGGTGCCGAAGGCTTACGCCGATTCCCCCATCTTCACCTTCGAGACCGGCGGCAGCACCGGCGTGCCGAAATCCCGCATCGCGGTCAACGACTTCCGCATCGACTACGAGCACTTCAGCGACACGCTGCCGGACGCCTCCTTCCCGAAGGGAGCGGACTGGCTGATGGTCGGACCGAGCGGACCCCGCCGCCTGCGCCTCGCCATCGAGCACCTCGCCCAGCATCGCGGCGGCATCTGCTTCATGGTGGACCTCGATCCGCGCTGGGTCATCAAGCTGATCAAGCAGCGGCAGATGGATCAGGTCGAAGCCTACAAGCGTCACGTCATCGATCAGGCGCTGACGCTGCTGCGCGCCCACGACAACATCCAGTGCCTCTTCACGACGCCCAAACTGCTCGAGGCGCTTTGTGAAAAAGTGTCGCTCGAGAAGATGGGCATCAAGGGGGTCTTCTGCGGCGGGACGGAGATGACGCCGCAGTTCCACCGCTTCGCCGTGGAGGAACTGCTCGACGGCGTCTACTTCGCCCCGACCTACGGCAACACCCTCATGGGGCTCGCGACCCACAAGGTGCCGCGCGATCCCGCAGACGACTTCGCGGTGATCTACTATCCGCCGGCGCCGCGGGCGATGATTGAGGTCGTCGATCCGGACAATCCCGACCGGGTTGTGGGGTACGGCGAAACCGGCAGGGTCCGCCTGACGACGCTCACCCGGGAATTTTTCATGCCGCGGTTCCTCGAGCGCGATGAGGCCGAGCGCGAGCGGCCCTGCGAGCGCTATCCGTGGGACGGCGTCCGCAACGTGCGCCCGTTCTCCCGCTTCGCGACGGCGGTCGTCGAAGGCGTGTACTGACGGCAGAGGCCCCCATGCTCCATATACCCATCCTCCGGCGCGGCGTTCCCTACCCCAGCCTCGATGTCGTGCGCGTGCCGCACCACCGGACGCGCGAGCCCTTCGTCGAGGTCAGCCAGGCCAACAGCGGCCTGATCCGGCGCGACCTGCGCGAGGAGTCGCAGACGGACGGGCGCCACGCGCTCGCGGCGATGCCG
>JANPJN010000010.1:0-7852 GCA_031425515.1 Acidobacteriota bacterium
CGGCCGCTTCCCCCGGCCGCACCGGCTGGCTGGCGACGTCTCCCTGCATCGCCGACGCCCTTCCCGAGAGCATGACCGTCACACGTCCACCGGCCTGACCGCTGGTGTCGATCCGATACGGCGTCTGCGCCTCGAGATCGAAAACGATGCGGACGACAGAAGGACGACGGCTGTACTGCGACAGTCTGACGCCGCGCAGGACCGCGGACGCTCCGGCCGGGGCCGCCCCGCGACCGAGCATCACGCCTTTGAAGTCGAGGTAGATGCGCGGCGGATCGTTCAGCACGCCCACCACGGGGGCCGGGAGCGCACCATCCGCCTCGACCGAGACAACGGCGCCTCCGTCGCCGGCGGCTTCCGTCTGCACCGCGCGGATGACTGCGACGGGAGGCTGGGCAGACGACGCGACCACGGGTACGTCGGCGCAGAGTGCGAGCGCCGCGATTGCCGGGACGCACGCCCGACGAACCAGGCCGATCATGCGGCGGCCCGGGCCTGCGGCGTCGAGGCCGGTCCGCTCAGATGGAACAGCGGCCGGAGCCGGATGCCGACCGCGTTGCCCGCCATCGCCGCGGCGAGCCAGACCCACCCGTGCGCGCTGCCTGACGCGATCCCGCTGAAGTACGCGCCGATGTTGCAGCCGTAGGCGATGCGGGCGCCGTAGCCGAGCATCAGCCCTCCGATGACCGCGGCGGCGAGCGAACGGGCAGGTACGCGCCAGGCCGGCGCGAAGCGTCCGGCCAGACCGGCCGCCAGCAGCGCGCCGAGGATCAGGCCGATGTCCATCACGCTCGTCACATCGCGCAGCACGCTGGCATGGAGCTCGGCCGCACGAGCCGGCGGCTGCCAGTAGGTCCACCCCGCCACGTCCACGCCCGCGGCGGCCAGCGCCTTCGCGCCCCAGAGGTTGAACGCCGACGTGACTCCCCAGGGCCGCCCGGCCAGTCCCAGCGTCGCGATGTTGACGGCCGCGAGACCCAGCGCCCCGGCCACGAGCGGCCAGGGACCGCGCCACATGCGGGACGCACCGGCGCCAGGACGCGTGCGGTGACCGCCGAGGATGTCGCCGCGGGGTTCTCCGACGGTGTCGCCGCCGAACTCTCCGACGATCGGGTCTGATGTCCGCTCAACGCTGGAGGCTGGAGGGGTGTCGAGAGCGCCGTCGCCGATCCCACGATGTCGCCTCCGCTCCACCACGATCGTCAGTGCCGCGATCGCGCCGAAGAGGCCGAAGCTCAGGGCAAGCGCCGACGCGGGGCCGAACACCGCGACGATCGAGACCGGCCTGAACGCCGGCAGCGTCTCCCACCAGGCGACGTGCACGGCGCCGACGACGGAGCCGGCGATGAACGCCGCAAGAGTGGCCAGCATCCGGGTGTTTCCACCCCCGGCCGTGTACAGAGTGCCCGAGGCGCACCCGCCGCCCAGTTGCATGCCGATGCCGAACAGAAAGGCGCCGGTCAGGACCGACACGCCCACGGGCGACACGAAGCCACGCACGGGGAGGCCGAAGAAGGACCCGGACGCCAGCACCGGGAAGAAGACCAGACAGGTAACCGCCAGCATGAGCATCTGCGCGCGGAGGCCGTCGCCGCGGCCCTCCTGGAGGAACCGTCGCCAGCTCGAGGTGAAGCCGAACGCTGCGTGGTAGAGCACGAGGCCTGCCGCCGCCCCGACGACGAACAACATGCTGTGCCGCCATCCGAACCGGGCAGCCAGGTACGCCGCGCCGGCCGCGATGATGGAGACCGCCGCAACAACGGGCCACGGCTGCGTGGAGGGGACGAGAGGGTTCGGTCCGACAGCGGGCCGGGGCAGAGGCGCACTTGGGGTCATGCGACCCCGATTGTATGCCGCGCCGGGTTGGCGGCGCCCGACTCACCCGCACAAGCGCCGGCAGGGGCGGGAAACGACTCCCGTCGCAACAGATCCTCTTCGCATCCCCGTGGGGCGTCATGGCGCCACACCCGATCCAATGGTGATCGCCAGATCCCGGTTCGCCGAGGCGGCATTGCCCCACGAGTCGGCGGCGAGGACGCGCAGGGTGTAGGGGCCCTGGGGCAGGCGGCTCGCGTCCCACACGCCCATCGAGGCGACGCCTCCGGCGAGCGTGTTCGTCACGACATACAGCAACCGGGTTGACCGCTGCCCGTAGAAGGGGATGCCGCTGCCTGACGCATAGACAATCCGCGCGGCGTCGGTCCCCGGGATCAGGCGATCGAAGCGGATCGTCTCGATCGGCCGTTCGAAACCGGGCGCCGGAGTACCGTCGCGCTGCAACACCTGGTAGCCCAGCGCATAGAGCCCCAGTCGCCTGCGCGGTTCGTTCCCATCGACCTGATCCCAGACGTCGGCAACAATCCGCACCCGCCCATCCACGAGCAGGCGACCGAGCACGCGCGTCGTGAGCGGCGCCCCATCCTCGCGGAACAGCCGGATGCCGCCGCGCACGATCGTGGGCGGGACGCGATCCTCGAACCGGACGAAGCGGAAGAGCAGCGGATTGTGTTCCTCGCCGGGCCAGCCGACGTTCAGGTGCACGTGGCTGAAATCGTTGGCGGTGCCGACCGCGTCGCCGGTCGAGAAGCGCGCGCCGCGCCTGACCCGCACATACGTCATCTCGCCGGCCTCGTCCCAGGCCGCCTTGAAGCGCACGGGATCGAGCAGCGCACCGCCCCGCTCCCGTCCGACACGCACGTGCACGTAGGCGACAGGGCCGACGCGGATGGATTCGTTCAGTGTCCCGAAGTCGCCGGCGGCGAGCGGGCTCGTGACGGTCCCGGATCGGATCGCACGCACGAGGACCCCCTCGTCTGCGTGGATGTCCACCCCTGCGTGGAAGCGCTCCTTCCCTTCGCCGCCCCGCGGCTCGCCGAGCGTCCCGGTCACCTCGAAGGGTCCGTCCATCGGTGCGATCGGCCAGAGCAGCGGCTCCCGGCTGAACGCCGCGGCGTCGAACTCGGGCTTGATCGCCGGGGGCGGCGGCGGCAGCAGCGCCTGCCGGGAGACGGCCGACACCAGGCGCACAATCGCACTGCGTGCATCGACGACGACGAGCCGGCCTTCGCCGGCAAGGGCGATGCCTGTCAGGCTGCGGAAGCGCGCGTCCGCGCCCGCGCCGTCGGCGAACCCGGGACGCGACCCGGCGACGATCCGCGCGGCCCTGCCGGGGACGATCTCGACCACCCGCCCGCGGTCGTCGGTGACGTACACCACAGCGTCCGGCGTTACGGCCACCGCGAACGGACGGGCCAGCCCGTCGTCTGGCAGCGGCGCGATCGTGGACACGTCGCCCGATGGTGCGATCAGGCGCACGAGGCCGTTGCCGGAGTCGGCGACATAGATGTTGCCGGCGCGGTCCACGGCGACGCCGCAGGGCGTGTCGAACCTTGCGCTGGCCGCCGGTCCGTCCTGATAGCCGGGGCTTCCGGATCCGGCGATCGTGACGACCTGGCCGTCTGCCTGCACGGCCCGGATCCGATCGTTGTAGGTGTCGGCCACGATGACGCGGCCGCCTGCGTCGATGGCCACGCCGACCGGGCCGTCGAAGCGCGCCTCACGCGCCGCGCCGTCGGCGTAGCCGGGCGCCAGCGCCCCTGCGAGGGTCGAGACCATGCCGTCTGGCGCGATGCGGCGGATGACGTGGTTGCCGGTATCGGCGACGTAGAGGGATCCTTCGGGGCCGAGCGCAAGACCGGACGGCGTGCTGAATCGCGCCGCGGCGCCCGGGCCGTCGGCGTATCCCTGGGGACCTCCGGCGACGGTGGTGACGGCACCGTCGGCCGCGATGCGCCGGATGCGCTGGGAGGCGCCGGCGTCCGAGACATAGACGCTGCCGTCGGCCGCGGCCGCGACGCCGAACGGATCGGAGAATCTGGCCTGGAAGATGTCGCCGTCCCGCATGCCGGGCGTGCCACTGCCCGCCAGGACGACGACTCGTGCGTCCCAGCCCGGGGCCAGTGGCGGAGCCGCGCGGTGGGACGCGACCCACCACCACAGGGACCCGCCGCCCGCCGCGAGGATCGCGACCAGCAGCACGGCGCCGGCCCGACGCGTCCGTCGCGGCGGCGCGACATCGGGCGCCGGCGTCTTGCGGTCCTCGCGCATGGGAAGCGGCGAAGGCGTCAGGGGATCAGCGCGACGGCGTCGATCTCGACGAGCAGCGCCGGTTCGGGGAGCGCCGCGGCCTGCACGGTCGTGCGCGCCGGACGATGGTCGCCGAACATGCGTGCGTAGACGCCGTTCATCTTCTGGAAATCGCCGATGTCGATGAGGAACACGCCGCAGCGGATGACGTGCGACAGGCTCGACCCGGCGGCTTCGAGAATCGCGGCAATGTTCCGCAGCGTCTGCTCGGTCTGGGCCTCGACGTCGGCGGCAATCTGCCCCGTCGCCGGGTCCCTGCCCGCCTGGCCTGAGACGAACACGAGATTGCCGGCAGCAATGCCCGGGGAGTAGGGCCCGACGGGCGCGGGAAGGCCGGCGGCGGAGACGCGGGTGAGCGGCGTGGTCATACGGCTATGCTACGGCACACCGCCCGGCGAGCGCGAGCGTCAAACGCGCCGTGCGTCCCGATCAGCGGCGAAAGACGATGCCGGCCGACGCGGTGAAGTAGGTGAGGCCCGGGGGACCGAAGCTGATGGGGCGCCCTTCGAAGGGGCGGTGAAAGGTGCGATAGGTGCGGAGGTCGAAGCGCAGCCCCACGCGCTCCGACAGGAAGCCGACGGCCCCCACCCCGATGTTGTAGCCCGCGAGGTCGGAATTGGCCGTCACGATGCCGTTTGGATCCTGCACGGAAGAACTCATCATCCCGAAACCGCCGGACACGAAGGGGCGCAGGCTGTACTCGGTCAACCTTCTGGGGAGCGTCAGGACGACGTTCCCCATGACTGCGAAGGACCGGCCGTGACTGAGCTCGATCTGTCCGATGGCCGGAGAGGAAATCTCGCTGAACGAGCCCTTGCCTCGAAACAGTGAGGGGGTGAAGACCGCTATCGCCTCGACGCCGAAAAATCCATCCCCCACGAGCGCTGCGGCGCCGCCGATCTGCAGGTGCGTCTTGTCCACGCCCTGTTGCGGATCCAGCAGGGTCGTTCGGCCGCCGAACGTGACGCCGGTCATCGGCACGATGTGCCACTCGGCAGCCACCGGAGCGGGCAGGGCCAGGCACGTGGCGCCGCAGAGCGTCAGCGCCCGGAGCAGGCGGGCCGCGATCGCGTCAGCTCGCGAGCCGGAGGAAGAGCGTCGCAAAGATGGACCGTGTGACGTCGCCGCCCCCCAGCTGGAAAGGCGCGCTGAGGCCGTCGCTGTTCGCCAGAAGGATGACCGTGAGCCGGCGGTCCGGGAGCTTGAGCACCAGGGAGGAGTACGCATTCGGGACCAGGCCGAACTGCCAGACGACGCGCCCGGCCGAGTGCGACTGCACGAACCAGCCAAGACCGGTCGGCACCGACGAGCCGTCACGCACGCTCGTGGAATTCCAGGCCGCCGCCAGGGTCTCCTCCTGCAGGAGCAACGGCGCGTCCACGGCCGCTTCGAGCCGGGCCAGATCGCGCACCGTGGAGACGAGGCCGCCCGCGGCCGTCAGCTGGGCCGGCAGCAACTCCGTGCGCTCGAGGCGCCCGCGACTGTCGACCTTGTACGGGATCGCCATGCGGGCGGCGATCCGGCGATACCGCTCGAGGTCCGCGACGTCGAAAAGATCCTCCGGCAGATCGGGCTCGGGCGTGGCCAGCACCGTGCCGGGAATCGAGTCCCGCATCGCGAGCCGGTTGAGCAGGCGATGCGCCACACTTTTGGCGTATGGCTGGGGCGCGCACCATTCCATGACGCTGGTGAGCTGCGCGTAGCGCGCCGGGCTGTAGAAAAATGCATCCGTTGACGTGTGGCTGAGCAGCTTGCGCAGGGTGACGTTGGGGTCGGCCTCGGGGAGGCCGTGCGTGCTGACGGGAGAATCCAGGCCAAGCCGCCGCTCTTCGACGCACTGGAGCAGGAGCACCGCTGCGAGCGTCTGGCTGACTTCGCCGACCAGGTACGGCGTGTCCGGCGTGGCCCGCACGCGCGCGGCGACGTTCTGGAAGCCGAAGCCCCGCTCCCACACGACCTCGCCGTCCTGGACGACGGCGGCGGAGAGGCCGGGACTGCCGGCCTGCACGCGCAGGGCCTCGAGATACACCTCGAGGTTCGGAAAAAATCCGGACGGCGTCGCCAGGCTGTGCTGCTGCCCGGCGACCGTCGTCGTGACCAGCACGACGAGGGCGGCGAACGCCGCGAGCCGCTGCTTCCGGTGGGCCTGCATCGGAGGGGGGATCATCTGCCGAGAAACGTGAACTTGGCCAGGGCGGCGACGTCGTGGCCGTCCCACGGCCAGAGGAACGCCGCGTTGCGCGGCGTGGTGTGCGCGCGCACGCGGATGTAGTACTCGCTGTTGGCCTGCAGCGCGACGCTCCGGAAGAGCGGCAGCCGGTCGAAATCACTCGTGAGCCAGTCGCGGACGACCTCTTTGCGTTCGGTCGTCTCGGCGCGCTCGGTCCGGCCGTCGAGCATGCGGGTCACGTGATACTTGCGCGTCAGATTGTCGAACCGCACCGTCGCGGTCACGACCGCCGAGGCCATCGTCCGATCGAACCACACGGCAGAGCCCCGCATCAGGTCGATCTTGTAGACGAAGCTCACGGTCAGACCGCTGTGGACCGCCGCTTCGACTTCCTCGGTGAAGGCGTCGCCAAGCTTGAAGGAGACCAGGACCTGACCGTCGCGCGGCAGCGGCGCCACTTCGAGGATCTGCCCCGCCGAGGCGAGCGCCAGAATGGACAGCGACAGGACTGCGGCGAAACTGGACATCAGGTGAAGGCGACTCATCATAGACCAGCGGAGCGCCGATGTCATCAGTCTTGCGGGAGGCTCCGCGGCGCGCCGGCCTCGCGTGTGTTGTTCGGTCGTGGGAGGCGGTTATGATGCGTCGGATGCATCGGGTCCTGTGTTTCGGGGAAGCGCTCATCGACTTCGTGCCGCTGCAGCCGGGGCAGCGCCTGTCGGAAGTCGAGACATTCGCCCGCGTCCCCGGCGGCGCCCCTGCCAACGTCGCGGCCGCCGTCGCACGACTCGGCGGAGACGCGGGTTTCGCGGGCCAGGTCGGGCAGGATGCCTTTGGCGACTGCATCCGGGCCACACTCGACGGCATCGGCGTGAGCACGCGGTGGCTGCGGCAGACGCCGTCCGCCAAGACGGCGCTGGCGTTCGTCACGCTCAGCGCCGACGGGGACCGCGACTTCGCGTTCTACCGCGATCCGTCGGCCGACATGCTCTTCCCGGCCGCTGGCGTTGCGCCCGAGTGGTTCACCGGGCACGGCCTCTTCCATTTCGGCACGCTCAGCCTGACGCATCCCGAATCGCGCGCGGCCACCGACCGCGCCGTCCGGCTCGCCCGCGCGGCCGGGTGGCTCGTCAGCTTCGATCCGAACGCACGGCTGGATCTCTGGCCTGCGCCCGCTGCGTTCGTCGAGGCCACGCGGGCGCGCCTCCCCTCCTGTCACATCGTCAAGCTTGCCGACGATGAGCTCGCACTCATCGGGGGAGGGAGCTCGGTGTCGCCGCGCCTGATCCTCGATCGCGGGCCGCAGGTACTGTTGCTCACGGGTGGCCGGGGCGGGGCCAGACTCGTGACGGCGGGCGGGCTGGACCTCCACGTTCCCGGCCTGGCGGTAGAGGTCGTGGACACCACCGGTGCGGGGGACGCCTTCGTGGCCGCCTTTCTCTTCGAGCTCGCCCGCCGGGAGATCACGCCGTCCACGCTCGGCGGAGCACTGGCGAATGAGGCCGCGATGCGGGACTGCCTGACGTTCGCGAACGC
>JANPJN010000011.1:0-1607 GCA_031425515.1 Acidobacteriota bacterium
GGCGCGGATCGAAGCGGAATCCTGGCAGGACGTCGACCGCGATCTGTTCGAACGGCTGCGGGCGGTGCGCCTCGAGATCGCGCGCGCGCGGGGCGTCCCCCCTTACGTCATCTTCCACGACACCACGCTCCGGGAGCTCGCGCGGCTGCGCCCGACGACCATGGACGCGCTCCATGGGATCCGCGGCGTCGGGGCGCGCAAGGCCGAAGACCTCGGCGATCTGTTTCTCGCCGCGATCCGCGAGCACTGACCGTCGACTCGTCACGGCTGGGTGACGGTAAAGGCCTGCCCCGCGATCGTGATCGTGCCGCTGCGCGGCGCGCCGGTCGCGTTCGGGTCCACCGTGAACTGGACCGTGCCGTCTCCCGTGCCCGATGCTCCCGCCGTGATGATGATCCAGGCGTCGAGCGTCGCAGCCGTCCACGTGCAGCCAGGCGCCGTCGTGACCGTGACCGAGCCGGGCCCGCCGGCCGTGGGCGCGGCGTGGGACATCGCGCCGAGCCTGTAGGTGCAGCCCGTGTCCTGCGTGACCGTGACCGTGCGGCCCGCGACCGTGAGTGTGCCCGTGCGCGACGGCCCGGTGTTGGCGCTCAGCGCGAAGTCCACGCGGCCGTTGCCGGACCCGGATGCTCCGCCCGTGATAGTCGCCCACGGCGCGTTGCTGACCGCGGTCCAGGCACAGCCGCCCGGCGCCGTGACGTCGGTGAACTCGGTCGATGCCGCGTTCGTGCGGACGAAGGTGTCGGGCGCCACCGCGAAGGTGCAGCCCGCGTCCTGCGACAGCGAGAACGTCTGCCCGGCGACGGTCAGCGTGCCGGATCGCGCCGCGCCCGTGTTCGGGTCCGCCGTGAACTGCACGGGGCCGCTGCCGGTTCCCGTCGCCCCGAGCGTGATCCTCGCCCACGGCACGTTACTGGCGCTCGTCCACGTGCAGCCCGCCGGCGCCGTCACGTTTACCGTGCCGTCGCCGCCCGGTCCCGGCACGGTTTGCGAGGAAGGGGCGATCGCATACGAGCAGCCGCTCGCCTGCGTCACCGTGAAGGTCCGTCCGCCAATCGTGAGCGTGGCGCTTCGCGCCCCCCCGGTGTTGGCATCGATCGCGTACTGGACGGTGCCGTTACCAGTGCCCGAGGCGCCGCTCGATACGACGAGCCAGGAGGCGGAGCTGGCCGCCGTCCACCCGCATCCCGCGCCAGCGGTGACGGCGACCGATCCCGTGCCCGCGCCGGACCCGGCGGCCTGCGACGTCGGCGCGATCGTGTACGCGCAGCCGCCCGCCTGATTCACCGTGACCGTGCGACCCGCCACCGTGACGGTCCCGCTGCGTGCCGGACCGGTATTGGCCGACGCCGTGACCTGCACGCTGCCATCGTCTGTGCCCCCCGCGCCCGATGGCACCGAGAGCCAGGAGGTCGTCGTCGACGCGCCCCATCGGCAACCTGAGGACGTGGTGACCGAGAACGTGACCGCGCCTCCGCCGGCGGCGACGGTGTTCTGCGCGGGAGAGACCGCGAAGGAGCAGGCGTCGCCCTGCGTGACCGTGAACGTCAGCCCCGCGATCGTGAGCGTGCCCGAGCGTGCCGGGCCGTTTTGAGCGGAGGCGGTGA
>JANPJN010000012.1:0-2158 GCA_031425515.1 Acidobacteriota bacterium
GCGGTCATTTCCAATTTGTCCCTGCCGCCAGACACACCCGAGCTCGATCATTGCGGGACGTGCACGCTCTGCCTCGAGGCCTGCCCCACGGGCGCGCTCGTCGAGCCCGGCGTGCTCGACTCGAGACGATGTCTGTCGTACCTCACGATTGAGGTGAAGGGGGCGATTCCGGAGGCGCACCGGGCCGACATCGGTGCGCACGCGTACGGGTGCGATATCTGCCAGGAAGTGTGCCCGTGGAACCTGACGCCCACGACTGGGGCGTCTGACGCGCCGGCGTGGCAGCCCCGGGCGGGCCTCGACGCCCCGCTGCTGATGGAGCTCTGGCGGCGATCGGATGATGGGCTGCGGGCGTTGCTGAAGGGGAGCGCGATGAAGCGGGCGGGGGTGAAGCGGTTCCGGCGCAATCTCGCGGTGGCGATCGGGAACAGCGGACGGCCGGAAGCGGCGGTGGAGCTCGAGGGGCAGAAGGAGGCGACCTGCGCCGATCCGATCGTCGCCGAGCACGTGCGGTGGGCGGTGGAGAAGCTTCGCGGGTGATCGACGCGCCCGCGGGCCCGCCGGGGGAGAATAGAGCCATGGACGAGAGATTCCAGCCCACGTTGCTGCTGTCGATGCCCCAGCTGCAGGATCCGAACTTTGCGCGCAGCGTCGTGCTGCTGTGCGACTACCTGCCCGAGGGCGCCTTTGGTCTCGTGCTCAACAGGCCGACCGACGAGGTCGCGAGCGCGATGGTCCGGCTCGTGCCGCCGATCGAGCGGGGCAACGACCTGCTGCTGGGCACAGGCGGCCCCGTCGAGCCCGACCGTGGGTGGGTGTTGACCGCCGACGAGCCGGTCGAGCCCGAGTATCGGACGATTGTCGAGGGCATCTATCTGTCGAGCTCTCCGTTGCTGCTGCGACGTGTGCTGGAGACCCGCCCTGCGCCGCGAGCGCGGATTCTGGCCGGGTACGCGGGGTGGGGTCCCGGGCAGCTCGACGCCGAGCTCGAACGGTCGTCGTGGCTGATGTCGGACGTGTCGATCGACCTGGTGTTCGACGTCGAGCCGCGGTTGATGTGGGAGACGGCGCTTCGTCGGATCGGTGCCGATCCGGCAACGCTGCAGATGAGCCACGGTGTCCACTGACGTCGGCGGATCCCGAGTCCTGTGGGAACTGCTTTTGCTATGTACTTCTCTGGAATGTCCCGGCCGTGCATCGGGACACGAGGAGGAGTTGGATGGCTGAAGCGAAGAATCCGCTGGAAGAGTTGCTCGTGGACGAGCTGAAAGACATTTACAGTGCCGAGAATCAGATCATCAAGGCGCTTCCCAAAATGGTGAAGGGGGCGACGGCGCCCGAGCTGAAGCGCGCCTTCGAGAAGCATCTCGAAGAGACCCGCCGCCAGGTCGAGAGGCTGAACCAGATTGGCGAGGCGCTCGGGATCAAGCTCACCGGCAAGAAGTGCAAGGCGATGGAAGGCCTCATCGAGGAAGGCGCCGAGATGATGGAAGAGGACATCGACGAGAATGCGATCGATGCGGGTCTGATCGGCGCCGCGCAGAAGGTCGAGCACTACGAGATGGCCGCCTACGGTACCGCCCGGACGCACGCGGCGCTGCTGGGGTACGGGAAGGTCGCGAAGATGCTGCAGCAGACCCTCAACGAAGAGGGCACGACCGACAAGAAGCTGACGCAGCTTGCCGAGCGGATTATCAACCCGGAGGCAGCCCGCGCGTAGCCGTCAGGTTGTCGGGATCGCGTCAGGGCGCGACGCGGCCTCATACGGGCTGCGTCGCGCTTTCGTGCGTACGACAACGTCTCACTATGGTCGCCGCGTTGCCTACTTGAGCACGTGAGTGAAGAGGTCGAGGGCGATCCGGCATTCTCCCGATGAAGTCTGCTGGCCGCCGTTGCTCCATCCGTCACAGCAGCAGTTCGCGGTCCACAACGGGGACCGTCCGGGATCGAATCAGGTCGATCGCACAGTTCACGGCGATGAGGTGAAGCCACGTGCCGAAATTGGCACGCGACTCGAAGCGGCCCAGCTGGCGGTACGCCTTGAGGAAGGTCTCCTGGTCGACGTCCTCGGCGTCCTGCGGGCTGCCGGTCATCCTGTGCGCCAGGCGGTAGACGGCCCGGCTGTGGCCCTCCACGAGCATCCGGAACGCTTCGCTGT
>JANPJN010000013.1:0-1850 GCA_031425515.1 Acidobacteriota bacterium
ACGTGATCGAACTCGATCTGCACATCAACGATCCCGGCTTTGCCGATGCCGCAGTCGCGAAGCTGCTCGGCCTGATGCACGCCGCCGGCGTCCGTCTCGATGCGGGCGCGGAGCTGGGGCATGGGTGACTGAACATGGGGCGCAGGAGGCATTCGTGAGCGTGGACAATTCCCGGCAGGCCATTCTGAAGCGGTTTCGCGCGCAGATCGCGCGCGGCGAACCGATCATCGGCGGCGGCGCCGGCACCGGCCTCTCAGCCGTCAGCGAGGAAGCCGGCGGCATCGACCTCCTCATCGTCTACAACTCCGGACGCTACCGCATGGCCGGCCGCGGCAGCTCCGCCGGCCTGCTGGCCTACGGCAATGCCAATCAGATCGTCAAGGAGATGGCCTACGAGGTGCTGCCGGTCGTGAAGAAGACGCCAGTGCTCGCCGGCGTGAACGGAACGGACCCCTTCATCATTCCCCGCCTGTTCCTCGAGGAGCTGCGCACGCTGGGGTTTGCCGGCATCCAGAACTTCCCGACGGTCGGGCTCTTCGACGGCGATATGCGGCAGGCCTTCGAGGAGACGGGGATGAGCTACCAGCTCGAAGTGGACATCATCCGTCTGGCCCGGTCGCTGGACATGCTGACGACGCCGTACGTCTTCAACCCGGGCGAAGCGGAGCGCATGGCCGACGCCGGCGCCGACCTCATCGTCGCGCACATGGGGGTGACGACGGGCGGGTCGATCGGCGCCAGGAGCTCGAAGTCGCTGGGCGACTGCGTCACGCGCATCCAGCGCATCGCGGATGCGGCGCGCGGCGTGAATCCGGAGGTGCTCGTCATCTGCCATGGCGGGCCGATTTCCGAGCCCCCTGATGCGGACTACATCATCACGCACTGCCGGGGCGTGGACGGGTTCTACGGGGCGAGCTCCGTGGAGCGCCTCCCGGCCGAGCGCGCCATCGCGGCGCAGATCCGGACCTTCAAGGGCATCCGCCTGCCGGCGCGTGGACGCCCGCGCGGGGCCGGTGCGGCTCGGAAGGGGTCGCGGCGATGAGCGCGCTGACCGACGCCGTCAAGGCGCTGCGGTTCGTCACCGCCGACAAGGCGCGTATCGAGTTCGCGCCGTGGGGCAAGCACTGGTGGCTGTCGCAGCCTGGGCTGACGGACACGAAACAGCTCACGCTCGTACGCGTCCGCATGCGGCCGGGGGCGGGCCATCAGTTCCACTATCACCCGTCTCGCGAGGAGATCATCTACGTGATCGACGGCGTGGCGGAACAGTGGGTGGACCGCGAGAAGCGGAAGCTGCGGGCCGGGGAAATCGCCTTCATCCCGAAGAAGGTCGTCCATGCGATCCACAACCGGACGACGAAACCGATGACGTTCCTGGCGATACTCTCGCCGGCCACGGCGCGCGGGCCGTTCCTGGTCGATGTCTACAACGACGAGCCCTGGCGCAGCCTGCTAACGCCGGTGACGTATGGGGAGGTGGACCCGGCGACAGGCCGTCCGAAGACGTCCCTTGCACGAGCTTCGAGGCCTCGCTGAGGCAGCGCGCGGGTCAGCGGGTCCGATAGCGACTGATGTCTACCCAGCGCCCGTCCACCAACACGCGCTCCACCGCCCGCATGTCTGCGATGTTCTGCGTGGGATCGCCGCGGACGACGACCACGTCCGCCTTCAGGCCGGGACGAAGCGTGCCGAGCTCACGCTCGCGGTAGAGAAACGCCGCGGCCGTGCCGGTGGCCGAGGTGATGGCCTCGAGAGGCGTGAACCCGCTCTCCACCAGCAGTTCAATCTCGCGCCACGGCGCCTCGCCCCGGCCCGCGAACGGCACCTCCGTATGGCCGCCGACGACCACG
>JANPJN010000014.1:0-3888 GCA_031425515.1 Acidobacteriota bacterium
GGTCATCGAGACCATCATGCGCGCCGCGCGCACGGGCGAGATCGGGGACGGGCGTGTGTTCGTCCTGCCGGTCGAGCAGAGCTACAACATCCGCACCGGGGAGCGCGACGATCGCTGAGTCCGCCATCGAGAGACCACGCCCAGGGTCGCAGGGCCCCGGGGCTTCACACCAGCGCAGGGAGCACGTCAGAACATGACCATAGCCAGATATCGAAACATCGCGACGAGTGCCGGACTCACCGGCCTGTTCGTTCTCGGGTCCGCCTGGCCGGCGGCTGCCCAGGCACCGGCCCCCCCCGCGATCAGTCCCGCCGATACCGGGTGGATGCTCATCGCGACGGCCCTGGTCCTTCTGATGACGCCGGCGCTCGCGTTCTTCTACGGCGGCCTGGTCCGCTCGAAGAACGCGCTGAACACGATGATGATGAGCGTCATCTCGCTCGGTTTCATCGGCGTCCTGTGGGCGGTCATCGGCTATTCCCTGGCGTTCGGGCCGGGGGGGCGCTGGGTCGGTGACCTCTCCCGCCTCTTCCTGCAGGGCGTCTCGCTCGAGCCGCAGGGCACCATTCCGCACCTGCTCTTCATGGCCTACCAGGGCACGTTCGCCATCATCACCGCCGCCCTGATCTCGGGCGCGATCGTCGAGCGCATGCGCTTCTCCGCCTACGTCATCTTCATCTCCCTGTGGGCCCTCCTGGTCTACAGCCCGGTCGCGCACTGGGTCTGGGGCGGCGGCTGGCTCTTCACATGGGGCGCGCTGGACTTCGCCGGCGGCACGGTCGTGCACGTGAACGCCGCGGCGGCCGCGCTCGTCGCGGCGCTGGTGCTCGGCAAGCGCAAGGACTACCCGTCGGCCTCGCTGCTGCCGCACAACATCCCGTTCACGCTGCTCGGCGCCGGCCTGCTCTGGTTCGGCTGGTTCGGCTTCAACGCCGGGAGCGCCCTCGCGGCCAGCCCGATTGCCGGCCTCGCGTTCGTGACGACGATGCTCGCGCCAGCGGCGACACTGGTCGTCTGGACCTTCCTCGACATGATGCGGTCCGGGAAGCCGACGGCCGTCGGCGCCGCCACCGCCATCGTCGTCGGCCTCGTCGCCGTGACGCCGGCTGCCGGCTTCGTGAGCCCGATGAGCGCCATCGCCCTGGGCGCCATTGCGGCCGTGCCGAGCTACCTCGCCCTGATGATCCGGGTGAAGACCTCGCTCGACGATTCGCTCGATGTCGTGGCGGCCCACGGAGTCGGCGGCACCGTCGGCGCGTTGCTCACCGGTGTCTTCGCGCAGAAGAGCCTGAACGGCCTGGCGGACGGCGCGCTCTTCGGCAATCCCGGTCAGCTCGTCATCCAGGCCAGCGCGATCCTCGCGGTGGCCGTCTACAGCGGCGTCGCGAGCTTCATCCTGCTGAAACTCATCGGACTCGTGATGCCGCTGCGTGCCTCGGACGCGGAAGAGACCGAGGGGCTCGACGTCAGCCTCCACGGCGAAGAGGCGTACCTGCACGAAGGCTAGCGCGCGTTCACCCCGAACACCCGGTCGCCGGCGCACGCCGGCGGCCGGGCTTCTTTCCGAGCCCGTCCCGCCTGTTTCGCCCTTCCTCGTGAACGACCCCTCCGCCGGCCGGCCCGCATAGTACGATAGCGAGGATGTGGCGCAGCCGCCGGCCCTCGCGGCCCCGCTGCCACAGCCGTTCCGGACTGGAGAGTGCACGATGGCGAAGAAATCCGATTCAGACGACAAGACGCTCACCACGCGGCAGGGGCACCCTGTTACGAACAACGAGTCGCAGCGGACCGTCGGCAGCCGCGGTCCCGCGACGCTCGAGAACTACCACTTCCTCGAGAAGATCAGCCACTTCGACCGCGAGCGGATCCCCGAGCGCGTCGTCCATGCGCGCGGGTTCGTCGCCTACGGCGAGTTCGAGGCCACGGGGCGCATCGGCGACGAGCCGGCGTCGACGTACACCCGCGCGAAGCTGTTCCAGACCGCCGGCGCGAAGACACCGCTGGCCGTACGGTTCTCGACCGTCATCGGCGGGCGGGACTCGTCCGAGACGGCGCGCGACCCGCGCGGCTTTGCCGTGAAGTTCTACACCCCTGACGGGAACTGGGATCTGGTGGGGAACAACCTGCCGGTCTTCTTCATCCGCGACGCGATCAAGTTTCCGGACGTGATCCACTCGCTCAAGCCCGACCCGGTGACGTTCCGCCAGGAGCCCAATCGCATCTTCGACTTCATGAGCCAGACGCCCGAGTCGATGCACATGCTGATGCACCTGTTCAGCCCGCGCGGCATTCCGGCCAGCTACCGTCACATGCAGGGGTTCGGCGTGAACACTTACAAGATGGTGAACGCGGACGGCGGCACGGCGCTCGTGAAGTATCACTTCCATCCGCGGTGCGGCGTGGCGTCGCTGACGGCGGCGGAGGCTGGCGGCGTGCAGGCAAAGGACCTCGGCTCGGCGTCGAAGGATCTGTTCGAGGCCATCGCCCGGAAGGACTATCCCGCGTGGGACATGTTCGTTCAGATCATGGACGACCACGACCATCCCGAGCTCGACTGGGACCCGCTCGACGACACGAAGATCTGGCCGGAGGATCGGTTTCCGCTCCGGCACATCGGCGTCATGACCCTCAATCGGAACGTGGAGGATCACCACGCCGAGAACGAACAGATCGCCATGGGCACCGGCGTGCTGGTGGACGGGCTGGATTTCTCGGACGACAAGATGCTCGTCGGCCGGACGTTCTCGTACTCCGACACGCAGCGCCATCGCGTCGGCACCAACTACCTGCAGTTGCCGGTGAATCAGCCGAAGCAGGCGCGCGTGGCGACCAATCAGCGCGGCGGGCAGATGGCGTACTCGGTGGACCTCGCGCCGGGCCAGAACCCCCACGTCAACTACGAGCCGTCGCAGCACAACGGCCTGCAGGTCTCGAAGCGTCCGGAGCCGAACCGGTCTCCGGAGATCCAGGGCGCGCTCACGAGGAGCGTCATCGAGCGGCGCAACGACTACGTCCAGCCGCGGGCCCGCTACTGCACCATGCAGCCCTGGGAGCGCGAGGATCTCGTCGCGAACATGATCGACCTGCTGGGGCAGTGCGAGCGCGACGTGCAGGAGCGCATGATCTGGCACTTCCTGCTCGTCCACGACGACCTGGGCACGCGCGTCGGGCAGGGCATCCGGGTCTCGCCGGCCGACGTCGGCCGCCTCGAGATCCTGGACGGGCAGGTCCTCACGGCTGACGACCAGCAGCGGCTGCGCTCGCTGGGTCAGAACGGTGATGCCATCGATCCGAAGGCCTGGGGCACCTGGACCGGATCGGTCGAGGTCCGCCAGGCGACCGCAGCGGAGGTCCTCGGCGGCCTCCGCGAGATGGCGCCCGCCGCGAAGTAACCCGCAACCTCCGGCCGGTGGGAAGGCTCGCCCCCTTCCCGCCGGCCGCGCACTCCAGGAGAGAAGCGACCAGGATGATTCCGTATGTCCGGCGCGTGAAGTACGCCTTCCGCACATTCTTTTCCATACTCGATCACGGGCGGGTGCCGGCCGACGTCGCGACGGCGCTGACGCAGACCCCCGCGGCTCCGGCCGCCGGAGCGCCGCCGATGGCCCCGGCCCCGGCCGCGTCCGCCACCTCGGCCGTCACGCCCGCGCCGGCCGATCGCGCCGTGCAACTGCTGGCGCTGCTGCAGCGGGACGGGCGGCTCCTCGACTTCGTCATGGAGGATCTGAGCACATACGGCGACGCGCAGATTGGCGCCGCCGCGCGCGACGTGCACGGCGGCTGCCGCACGGTGCTGACGAAGTACTTCTCGATCGCCCCGGTGATCCAGGACGACGAAGGGCAGGCGGTGACGCTGGATCGCGACGTCGATCCGGCGCGCGTCAAGGT
>JANPJN010000015.1:0-1518 GCA_031425515.1 Acidobacteriota bacterium
CGACAAGCAGAAGGACGCGCTCGAGGCGGGTGCGGACGTGGTCGGCGGTGAGGAGCTGGTCGAGAAGATCCAGGGCGGCTGGATGGACTTCGACGCCGTCGTCGCGACCCCCGACATGATGCGGGCCGTGGGCAAGCTCGGCAAGGTGCTCGGCCCCCGCGGCCTGATGCCGAACCCGAAGACCGGGACGGTGACTCCCGACATTGCGAAGGCGGTCCGGGAGATCAAGGCCGGCAAGGTCGAGTTCCGGGTGGACAAGACCGGCATCGTCCATGCGCCCATCGGCAAGGCGTCGTTTCCGACGCAGAACCTTGTCGAGAACGCCCACGCGCTCGTCGACAGCGTCGTCCGCGCCAAGCCGTCGGCGGCCAAGGGCAAGTACCTCAAGAGCGTGACGCTCTCGTCGACCATGGGCCCGGGCATTGTCATCGATACGACCCACGTGACCGAGGCGGTGAAACACTAATGGCTGTCACGAGAGCAAGCAAGGAAACGGAGCTCCAGGAGCTCGAAGGGGCGTTCCGGGGAACCCAGAGCGCCATCCTGGTGGATTACCGGGGTCTGAAGGTCCCGGAAGTGACCGAGCTGCGGCGCCAGGTGCGCGGCGCGCAGGGGCGGTACAAGGTCATCAAGAACACGCTGGCCACCCGCGCGGTGAAGGGCACGGCGTTCGAGCCGCTGACCGAATACCTCGTGGGCACGACCGCGATCGCCTATAGCGGGGATGACCCGGTCGCGCTCGCCAAGGTGCTGACGACGTTCGCCAAGACGGCGCCGGCGCTGAAGATCAAGGCGGCGGTGGTGCAGGGGCGGTCGGTGCAGGCGGGCGAGGTCGCCGAGCTCGCGACGCTGCCGGGCAAGCCGGAGCTCTACGCGAAGCTCCTGTTCGTGCTCCAGGCGCCGATGGTCCAGCTCGTGAGCGTCCTCAACGCCGTGCCACGGGATCTGATGAACGTGCTTGCGGCATCGGAAAAGAAACGATCGGAAGCCGGAGCTTCCGCAGAGTAGGGCGCTCTCAGCCCATAGCTGACAGCTTTCACAATCAGGAGAGAGAGACATGGCCGAATTGAATCAGCAGCAGGTGGTCGACTACATCAAGGGGATTTCCGTTCTGGAGCTGTCGCAGCTCGTGAAGGAGCTCGAGAAGGAGCTTGGCGTGTCGGCGGCCTCGGCGATGCCGATGGCCATGCCGGCGGGCGGCGCAGGCGGCGGCGCGGCGGCCGCGGTCGAGGAGAAGACCGAGTTCACCGCCACCCTGACGGAAGTCGGCGGCAACAAGATCAACGTCATCAAGGTGGTCCGCGAAGTGACCAGCCTCGGGCTGAAGGAAGCGAAGGATCTCGTCGAAGGGGCGCCCAAGCCGATCAAGGAAGGCATCCCGAAGGACGAGGCCGAAGCCATCAAGAAGAAGTTCGAGGACGTCGGCGCCAAAGTCGAGATTAAGTAGCGCCTGCGGCCGCCTTCGCCAGGCTATGGCGAGACCTCGCCGAAGCTGTGTAGCGTAGGCGGGGCCGCGGC
>JANPJN010000016.1:0-2374 GCA_031425515.1 Acidobacteriota bacterium
ATCGATCACGCCCGGTTCGATCGTGAGTGGCCGCGTCGTGTCGGTCCGCTCGGACCGGTCGCTCGACGTGGCGACAGGGCAGGCCGACGCGGCCGTCGTGCGCGAGATGATGGCGAGGGGCATGCGGACGCTGACCGGGGCCGCGTCCGTCGCCGAGGCCTGGCGGCAGTTCTTCACCCCTGCGGACGTGGTCGGGATCAAGGTCAATTGCGGAGGATACCCCCACGCCGTGTCCGCGTACGAAATCGTCGCGGAGTGCGTGCGCCAGCTCCAGGACGTCGGCGTGCCGGCCGCCCAGGTCTACGTCTACGAGCGCTTCCAGAACCAGCTGGACGAAGTGAACTACGCCCCGCACCTGCCGCCGGGTGTGCACATGGTGGCCGCCGAGCGTGCGAACCGCTACACCGACAACACCGCGTATGACCCTGATGTCTACGTCGAGGCCAGCCTCTTCGGGGAAGAAGACACGCGCTCGAACATGATGCGGCTGGCGTCGCGGGTCGTCACCAAGATCATCAACATTCCGAATATGAAGGATCACGGGGCGACCGGGGTGACGGGCTGCCTCAAGAACATCGCGTACGGCAGCTTCTCGAACGTGGCGCGCACGCACGAGCGCGGCAAGTCGCACACGTACTCGATGGTCGGCACGCTCGCCTCCGTCGAGCCGCTGCGCTCGCGGACGGTCCTTCAGATCATGGACGGTCTGCGTGGCGTCTGGCACGCCGGTCCCTTCGCGCGGACCACGAAGTACGTCTTCTACCCGAAACAGATGCTGTTCGGCACGGATCCGGTCGCGATCGACCGGCTGCTGCTCGACATCATCGACACCAAGCGCCGAGAGCAGGGGGCCATCTCGATCTGGGACCGATCCCCCGCGTCGTTGAAGATCGACAACGGCGCAGGGCGTGACGCCGACCCAAACGTCAACATCATCATCCGGGAGCCGGGGCACGTGGAGTATGCCGCCTCCCTCGGCCTCGGCGAGCACGACCTCAGCAAGATCCGCGTGGACGAGGTGACGGTATGACGCCGCTGCTCATCGCGCTGCTCGCCGCCGTCCCGTGCGTATACTGGACCGCCGGCGTCGAGACGCGACCTGCGCTCGAGGCCGCCGCGATGCGCCGTATCTGCGTGGCTCCTGATCAGGCCGAACCGTGGCGCACCACCGGCATCTCCACGGTGCCGATTGCGGAAGCGGATCTCGCCTCTCGCGAGGTCCTGCTCGTGCCGGGCGTGACGGCGCGCGCCGGGCTGGCCTCCCCGACCCGCATGCCGTATGTCGTGGCCAGCGGCTGGCGCATGCTGCGCAACCCGGCGGGCCGCTACGTCTACACCGTGCCGGCCGGCAAGGCGGCGCTGGCGATGGCCGAGGCCTTTGCCTACGGCGCCGACGCGCTGCTGCGGATCGATCCTGCCGACCTGCCGGCCGCCGGCCGCATGACGGCGTTCCTCACCGCACTCCCCGCGGCTGACTTTCCAGCGGTTGCCGACCTGGCGGTGATTGACGATGGGACGCCGGTGAGCGGAGAGGTGATGAACCTGCTCGCCAGACGGAACCTGCTGTTCGAGGTCGTGCAGACGGCGGCCCCCCGGGCGGGTCTGACGATCCGGATCGGCAGCCCTGAGTTCCCGGTCGCGGACGCCGCGGACCCGAACGCGTTCGCCCTGAAGATCCGCCGGCAACTCACCGACGACCGGCGCGCCCTGCGTATCTTCGGCAGCGAGGTCGTCGTCGGCAGGCTCACCGCGCAGGGAGGCCGGGCACGGCTCCACCTGCTGAACTACGGCGGCCGCGAAATCCAGGGCCTGCGGATTCGCGTGCGTGGACGCTATGGCGCCGGGCAGGCGCATGTCGAGGGCGCCGGCACAATCGCCACCGACGAGCAATCGGTGGTCGGAGAGAACACGGAACTGTCGCTGCCCAGACTGCTGACCTACGCCGTGATCGACCTCGAGTAGTCGCGCCGCCCGTCACTGGAAGCCACGTGGCTTTCGCGGGCCGCCGGCTGGTGTCGGCGCCCGGGGCGACGTCAGGTTGACGCGATGCAGTCGATCTCGACGAGCGTTCCGTCTGGAATCGACACCACCGCGACGGTGGTGCGCACCGGGGGCGGCGAGCCGAACCGGCCGATGTACATCTCGTTCATGCCGGCGAAGTTGCTCATGTCGGTCAGGTAGACGTTGACCTTCAGTACCTTGTCCATCGACGAGCCGGCCAGCTTCAGCGATTCTTCGATTTGATCGAGCACGTTCTTCGTCTGCGCCCGGATGTCCGGCTTGAAGCCGGTGCCTGGGCCTTTCCCGGAAACGAAGACCAGGTTGCCGAACGACAGCTCCGGGCTGTAGAGCGGCCTCCCTTCCACCGTCTTGG
>JANPJN010000017.1:0-5357 GCA_031425515.1 Acidobacteriota bacterium
CCCCGGCACCGCCTTGCGCGCCGCATACAACTTCAAGAGCTCCTCGGCCATGTCGCGCATGGCTTTCTTGACGCGGGTCTTTGCCTTCTCCCAGGTCGTGCCGCCAAGTTTGTCGAGCGACGGGCGGGTGGCGCCGGTGTACTTCTGGACGAGATCGAGCCGCTCGACCGGCACGAAGAGCTTGTCGTCGCCCGAGTACTGGAGTTCCATGAACTCCTGCGGCGCGGCGCCGATGTCGATGCGCTTCAGCCCGACGAATACGCCGATGCCGTGATCGACATGGACGACGAGGTCGCCAACCTTGAGGTCGCGAAAGTCTGACAGGAAGGTGCGCGTAGCCGACCGGCGGCGCTCGTGGGTCTTGCGTTCCTCCTCGAAGACGTCGGTCTCTACCCAGAGTTGCAGGCTCGCTTCCGGCAGCCGGAACCCGCGAGAGAGGTGGCCAGTGCCGACCAGCACGGATGCGGTGCGCACGTCTTCCGCCTGCTCGATCGGCGCCGCGAAGATCTGGTAGTCCGCCAGGAGCTCGATCGTGCGGTCGGCCAGGCCGGGCGTGTTCGCCACGAAGACGATCGTGTCGCCCGCCTGGCGGCCCGCTTTGACGTCCGTCGTCCAGTCCGCCACGCGGCCGGAGAACTGAAGGGCCGGCTGGCAGGTGATGTGCGCGGCTTCGTCCAGTGCGAGCGTCTCGAGGACCGTGGCGGCGTCGAGCCAGCCGGCGGTGTCCTGCCATGCGAGCACCAGGGCCTCCGGTGGCTCGACGCGATGGCCCTTCGAAACCGCCTCGCTGTGGCTTGCGAGAATCTGCTGCGTGAGCTTCTCGCCGTGCGCCGCGACGTCTTCGGGCTCCGACACGATCACGTGCGGCTTGCCGTTGGACCAGAGGTAGTCGAACACCGTGGCCGACCGTTCGGGCGTGTCGCCGGGTCCGACCAGCTCCTGGAGCGGCGCGATCGCGGCCTGCCCGAGACCGGCGGTCGAGCGCTGAGTGGCGGGGTCGTAGCCTCGAATGGACTCGATCGTGTCGCCGACGAACTCGAGACGGATGGGCTCAGGCGCACTCGCGGGATAGAAATCGACCACGCCGCCGCGCACGCAGAACTCCCCGGGCTCGTCCACCGGATCCTGGCGCGTGTAGCCGGCCTCGACGAGGAGATCGCCAAGGTCGGTGGGGGAGATGTCCTGCCCCGGCGCCAGCGAGAGGGATGTCGCGTCGAGGCGTTCGGGGGCGCTCAGCCTGGGGAGGAGCGATGCCGCGGAGGCGACGACGAGCCGGCACTCCCCCCTGGCGAGCGCGTGCAGCACGCGGGCCCGGGCGGAGGCGATGTCGAAGTGCGGTGCGAGGCCTCGATACGGATCGACTTCGTGCGAGGGGAAGGGGAGGACGCGGCGTTCGATCTCGGCGTCCGAGAGCCCCTCGAGCGCCGAGAAGAAGAACCGCGCGTCGGCCGTCATCGTCTCGACGTCGGCATCGGTCGGGACGACGAGGAGCGTGAGGCCGCGTTCGGCGGCCACCGCGGCGAAGAACGCCTTGGCCGGGGGCGTCAACCCGGAGACCTTCCGCGCGGGCAGCCCCAGCCGCAGCCGGCTGGCGGCCGTCTTCAGAAGCGAGCGGAGGGTCAGCGAACTGGAGGTATAGGACGTCATCGTCTGGGCGTAGAACCTTCAATTTTACCGCATTGTCGATGCGGCATGGAGCCGGGCGCCGGCGGCGGCCCCCGGCGGATCGAGCCTGTCGAGTTGACGCCACGTCACAAGTCTGGGACCATCCGCCGTGAATTCCTGAGCTGGCGGGGGCACGTCTGAAACGCTTCGAGTTGGAGGAGAACGCATCGATGGTGATTAAACGGATCGCACCGCTCTCGCTCGCGAAAATTTCGGGGACCGTCTACGCGATTCTCGGGCTGGTGTTCGGCGCCATGTTCTCGGTCGCATCCCTTGCCGGTGGTTTCGGCTCGGACACGGCGGAAGGAATGGGCCTGGGTGCAATGATGGGTATTGGCGCCCTCTTCGCTTTCCCGGTCGGCTACGGCGTATTGGGCTTCGTCACGTCCCTGATTGGCGCGTGGCTCTACAACATTCTTGCGAGCGTCGTCGGGGGGATCGAACTGGACGTCCAGTAATCGCACTGGCGGATCGGGGCCTGAGTTACGGCGGCCGGCTGGTGCGAGGTCAGGCCGAAGGTTGCGCGGTGATGCGCCGGCGGATCCAGTCCGTGAGCGCGTCCTCCGACAACGTCCCGTCAGCCAGTGCGACTATCGCGTCAACGACATCGGCGTCCGTGGCCTCGAGGACGAGGGCGTTGATCTCGAGAAACGTGACCATCGCCAGAAACCCGATGCGCTTGTTCCCGTCTCGATACGGGTGGTTCTTCACCAGACCGAACGCGTATGCCGCGGCCAGGGCCCCGTTATCGGGATTTTTCGCGTACCTCCACTTTTGCTGGGGTCGGGCCAGGGCGGACTCGAGAGCGTTGTCGTCACGAACGCCTGGCAGGCCGCCGTGCTCCCGCAGCTGGTCGTGATGAATGGCGTCAACCACCACGCGGGTGAGCCCGTGTGATTCAGCTCCTCTGACCACGATTCACCTGGCCAGCTCCCGGAGGGCGTTGCGATACTTTTTCGCGGCCTTCGCGGCAATCGTCAGGGCCCGCTGGGCTTCTGGATCGTAGGGCGTCAGCAGAATGCCTCGGTCGGTCTCGACCGCCAGGATAGTGTCGCCCGCTTCCAATCGAAGCCGGTCGGCAATGTCCTTTGGAAGCGTCGCGCTGAGGGAGCCACCCGCCTGACGAAGCGTCACCTCTTTGGTCATGGCCAAAAAGTAGCACATTAGTGCTACTGGGCGTTCCTGACCTTCTCGACAATCCCCGTCGTCGAATACCCCTGCTCGACCGGGACGCGGACGACTCGTCCGCCTCGCGCCTCGACCGTGTCGCGCCCGACGATGGCGTCGGCGGCCCAGTCGGCGCCCTTAACCAGGATGTCCGGCTGCACGGCACGGATGATCTCCGCCGGCGTGTCCTCCCCGAAGATCACGACGGCGTCCACGCAGGCCAGCGCGAGGAGCACTTCCGCGCGTTCAGCCTCGGGGTTCAACGGACGTTCAGGACCCTTGTTCCGGCGGACCGACGCGTCCGCGTTGAGCCCGATGATGAGGACGTCGCCAAGCGCGCGCGCCTCCTGCAGGTAGCGGACGTGGCCGGGATGCAGGAGATCGAAGACGCCGTTGGTGAAGACAATCGTCCGGCCGGCGCGGCGATGACCGCCGACGAAAGCCCCGACCTCCGCGAGAGTCAGAAGCCCGCCGTGGCGACCCTTCTCGATGCGCACATCAGTCCCCGGTGCGCTCGAACACGAGGCTCTCGGAAAACCGCCACGCGTGCTTCGGGCGGTAGATGCCGACATCCTTCGTGCGTGACTTCACGCGGAAGGTGTAGAGCAGGCGGTGGTAGTCGTACGGATAGCCATCCAGCTTGTGGATGGCGACGTCGAGCTTGTAGGTGCCCTCGACGAGATCGAGACTTTCGATGGTGAACCGCGCGTCGGCATCGCCGAGGATGCGCACCGCCTTCAACTCCTCGAGGCTGGTGTTCGTGCCGTAGCAGCAGACCCCCTCGGCGTTGAACAGGCCGATGCCTATGACGAAGTCGTCGATCGCGACCGGCGCCCGCATGGCGATCCGGATCGACAGCGCCTGCCCGGTATGAAACACGTGCCCCGCTTCGCCGTCCGGGCCGGAGAGCTCCACGTCGGTGATCTCCACCTCGCGCGAGCCCCAGCGCCCTTCGGTTGCGCGGAACATGTCGGCCGGAGCCCCGGCTGTTTCGATAGGATGATCCGGCAGCACCGCGCTCGCGGGCTCGTCGGGGGAGACGATCGTGACCGACTCCTGGGCCCGGGCGTCGCTGGCCGCGAGCTGCTGCTCCTCGCTCACTTCGACGTCGGTAATGTAGGCGCCGACGATCCGTTTTGGATCCCCGATGCCCTTCAGCTCCCCGCCGTCCATCCACAGCGCATCGTCGCAGAACCGCTCGACGAGCCCGAGCGAGTGGGTGACGAGGAGGATCGTCTTGCCGCGGCGCTTGAACTCGGCGAACTTGTCGAGACACTTGTGGGTGAAGCCTTCGTCGCCAACCGCGAGGACTTCGTCTACGAGCAGTACCTCGGGGTCCACATGAATCGCTACGGCGAAGCCCAGGCGCATGTACATGCCAGACGAGTAGGTCTTGACGGGGGCATCGATGAAGTCCTGCATCTCGGCGAACTCGACGATCTCGTCGAAGCGCCGCGTGATCTCCCGCTTCGTGAGCCCGAGCATGATGCCGTTGATGAAGACGTTCTCGCGGCCTGAGATCTCCGGATGGAAGCCCGCGCCAAGCTCGATGAGGGCCGAGATCCGCCCCTCGACGCTGACGCTCCCGGTCGTCGGCTTCGTGATGCCGGCGACGAGCTTGAGCAGCGTGCTCTTCCCCGATCCGTTGCGCCCGATCACGCCGAGCGTACGCCCCTTCGGCACGTGAAACGACACGTTCCGCACCGCCGAAAACGTTTCGTCCGGACGGAGGTTCCCGATCAGACTTCGCGACAACAACGCGCTCTTGAGCGTCGAGAACTGCCGGCGCCGGCTGTAACGCCGGTACACCTTCGACGCGTTGGTGACGGTGATGGCATTCAGGCGGTCAGCCATCAGCCCTCAGCTCTCAGTTTCCGGCGTCCGTACGTTCGCGGACCGAGTGTGGCAAGTCGGCACTCTGCTGACTCCCGTAGACCAAGGTCTGAAAGCCGAGAGCCGAAAGCTGAAGGCTTCTCCGTCATACTTCCTCCGCGAACGTGTCTCGCAGCCGGTCGAAGACGAAGTAGGCCCCCAGGAAGAACACGACCGACAGGAGGCCGAGGAGCAGGAGCCATCGCAGGTGGCCGAAGTCACCCCGGAAGAACAGGATTTCCTGGTACGACACGGCCAGGTGCGTGAAGGGGTTCAGATTCAGGAAGCGCTTGGCGAGCGGCGGCGCGTCGAACCAGGGATAGATGATGGGTGTGGCGAAGAACCAGAACGTCAGCACGTTCGCGAGGATGTCGCGGATGTCTCGGAAGTGCACGGTCAGCGCCGAGAGGAGCAGCGCGAAGGCGGCGGTCAGGACCAGTTGGACGAGCACGACGACCGGCAGCCAGGCGAGCGTCAGCACGGGCGGCAGCCGGTAGTACGCCAGGAACGCGGCGAGAATCGTGAGCCCCAGGAAGAAATGGATCATGTTCGCCAGGACCGTCACAATCGGCAGGATCTCGGCGGGGAACAGCACCTTCTTGATCAGGTTCCCCCCGGAGATCAGGATATTGGACGACTCGGCGAGAGACGAG
>JANPJN010000018.1:0-1633 GCA_031425515.1 Acidobacteriota bacterium
TACTTGGTCATCGCGAAGGGCTGACCGGTGAATCCGGAGCCGAAGATTCCGCCGGTCGCTCGCCTGCCCGTATTGTCCATCGAGCCCCGAAAGGTGAAGTCGGTGAAGTTGCCCTGCTTCATCCGGATCTCGAAGCTCGCGTCAGGCCGGATGATGCCCGGCTGCGCGGGGTCGGTTCGTCCGGTGCCGAACCTGGCGGTGTCGACGTCCGAGTATGTGCCAGTGATGAACGTCGCGGTCTGCGTCAGGTTCATCGTGAACGTGCCGAGGGTGGAGTTCGTGCCAGTCCAGTTGCCGGACATGGAACCGACGGTGAAGGGACGACTATCGCTGACGCTTCCGCCCTTCCCATCGGAGACGGTCAGATCGGCGGTGCTGGAAAAGCCGTTGATGAAAATGACCTGGCCCGCGGAGCCGGTGGCCGCGTTGCCCGCGAGGCTCCACGTATACGACAGCGCGTCGTTGTCGGGGTCACTCGCCGACGCCGAGTATGTGAACGACGTGATGTTCGCGATGCCAAAGGTCGGAGTGACGGCCATGGAGTTGATGATCGGCGCCCGGTTCTGCTGGACCGGAGTTGGGGTCGGTGTCGTTGGCGTCGAACCGCCGCCTCCGCCTCCGCAGCCGGCAAGAACGACGCACAACGACACGAGCAGCGATTTGTTCATCTTCACTCCTGAGGGGTCACGGGCCGAGGGGACTGATTTACGAGCTCGCATTGATTTGCGTCTGATGTCACGCGCGAGCGCATTGTTCGCATCCTCGCGTGAGCGAGTCAACACAAATGCCCCGATGGGGTACGCCCGTACCAGGTCGCCGTGCCGGCGACGGCGACTCATCAGGAACGGCGAACTTCGACGAGCTCCGGCGCTTGACTCGGGCTCTGCCGTCCACTACATTCCGCGCTGCTCTCCACTCAGCAACTCTGCCCTTCAGTCAGGATGGCTCCCCATGGCGGACACGAACCTCACGGCTCAATCGGCGACAACGGCAGTCTCGGCGGTGAAGGGCGAGCACACCACCGACGGTGAAGGTGTCACGGGCGTGAGCGCGGCCGGCACCGGCGTCCACGGCAGCAGCCAGTCGTCCTTCGGCGTTCTCGGCGAGTCGAAGACCGGGCGGGGCGTCGTGGCGAGGAGCGACACGGACTACGGGCTGCGCGCTGCGAGCCGGACGTCGGCCGGCATCCGCGGCAGCTCGGTCGAGGGACGAGGCGTGGAAGGCTGGGCGACGAAGTCCGAAGGGGTCGTCGGGATCAGCACCACGGGCACCGGCGTGTGGGGACAGACGGAGGACGCGGGGACCGGCGTGCTCGGCACCAGCAAGAGCGGGTCGGGAGTGCACGGCATCAGCACGTCCGGACCGGGGCTCCTCGGAGAATCCACCACGGGCCGCGGCGTGAGTGCCAGAAGCGAGAACGACTACGGCCTTCGCGCCGCGAGCACGAAGTCGGCCGGCATCCGCGGCAGCTCTGTCGAGGGGCGAGGCGTCGAAGGCTGGGCCACGGCCTCGGAGGGCGTGGTCGGCATCAGCGCGACAGGCACCGGTGTCTGGGGACAGACGGACGGGGCCGGCACCGGCGTGCTCGGCACGAGCAAGAGCGGCATCGGCGTGCACGGCAAGGGCGGCCGCC
>JANPJN010000019.1:0-2478 GCA_031425515.1 Acidobacteriota bacterium
GCCGGTGATGCGACGCCGTTCGGCTACGGCGACGGCATCGACGCGGGCGGCTCGAAGTACGTGTCCACCCGTCAGACCGTCGGCACCAACGTGGCCCGAGGCAGGCCCTACACGTTTTCGCGCACGCCGTCGGGCTTCCAGGCCTCCGCCCCCGGGACGAACACCACGATCCTGACGGACGGGGTCGTCGGCGCACCGTCGACCGGCGGGTTCTCCTACTGGCTGGGCCAGTGCTGGAGCTCCGGCCAGAACGTGGATCTGCGCGTCGATCTGGGCCAGTTCCAGACGACGGGCGCGTTCCGCACACATCTGTTCGGATACCCCTCATGGGACGCGCTCAGGGGTCAGGTCCAGGACGGCATCGAAGTGCTCACGTCGCTCGACGGCGTCACCTTCGCCAGCCAGGGCACGCTGCGCACGGCGCTGTGGCGCAAGGACGTTCCGATCAACCATATGCTGCCCGACGACGAGAAGGCCACGGCGTGGAATTTCGAGCTGATCCTGCCGGCCCCTGTCGTCGCGCGGTACGTCATCTACCGCGTGACGCCGAGGCGGAACGTGTGCGCGAGCGAACTGCAGGTCTTCGACCGCATCGACTACGCGCCCTTCGACATCCGCATCGCGCCTCCCCCGCCCTTTGCGGCACCGGCGACGGATCCGCCCGCCAATCGCGTACCCACGGTGTCGCTCGCCACCGTGGGCGCTGGTCCGTTCGTCGCGCCCGCCACGGTCTCGCTTGCCGCGAACGCGCAGGACACTGACGGCACGGTCGAGCGGGTGGAGTTCTTTGCCGGTGCGACCTCAATCGGCATTGCGGCGGTCGCGCCGTTCGAGATCTCCTGGACCGACGTGCCGGCGGGAGACTACCTCCTGACCGCGCAGGCAACCGACGCAGCGGGAGCGAGCGCGACCTCCGCCCCGATTGCCGTCACGGTGCAGCCGCCGCCCTCGAACCTGCCGCCGACGGTCAGTCTCACGACGCCCACGGCGGGCGCCCGCTTCACGGCGCCTGCCACCATCAGCCTGATCGCGGACGCTGCGGACCCGGACGATGCGCTGGATCGCGTCGAGTTCTTCGCCGGCACGACCACGCTTGGCGCGGTGACGGGCGACCCCTACACGGTCACGTGGGCGGATGTGCCGGCCGGTGAGTACTCGCTGACGGCGGTCGCGACGGACGCCCGGGGCGCCTCGACGACGTCGGCCGCGACGCTGGTTACGGTCGTCAACGCGGGCGATGTGACCGTGCCGGGACTCGTCGGCCTCGTGCAACCGGTGGCGGAGGCGACCCTCGCGGACGCGGGCCTCGGCCTCGGCGACGTGACGACCGCGCAGAGCACGACGATTCCGGCAGGCAGCATCGTCAGCCAGACCCCCGCCGCCGGGGCCAGCGTCGCACCACAGAGCCTGGTGCACGTCGTCGTGTCCACAGGCCCGCCGAACGTCACTGTGCCGAACGTGGTCGGGCTGCTACAGGCAGGGGCGGGTACGGCGATCGCGTCTGCCGGCCTGACCGTCGGCACGGTCACGACCGCGGCCAGTGCGACAGTGCTGGCCGGTTACGTGATCGCGCAGACACCTGTCGCTGGCGCGAGTGTCGGTCCGGGCACGTCCGTCGAGATCGTCGTGTCTACCGGCGCGCCGGGATCCATCGACGTGGGTCTGCCGGTGCCCTGGCTCACGCAGGACATCGGGGCCGTGGGCGTGACGGGTGCGGCGACGTATGCGTCCGCCACGGAAACCTTCTCGGTCACCGGCGGCGGCGCCGACATCTGGGGAACCGCCGACGCGTTCCGGTATGTCTATCAACCCCTTACCGGTGACGGCCAGATCGTCGCGCGCGTGCTGTCGGTCCAGAACACCAACGTCTGGACCAAGGCGGGCGTGATGATGCGGGCTGCCGTCACCTCCGATTCGGTTCACGGGACGATGATGGTGACGCCGGGCAAGGGCATCAACTTCCAGCGGCGGACCGCGACCGGGGGAACATCCACGGGAACCACCGGTCTCCTGGTCACCGCGCCGTATTGGGTCAAAGTCACTCGTCGTGGGAACACCATCACCGGGTACCAGTCGGCCGACGGGACCTCCTGGACGACGGTTGGCAGTGCCGTCATCGCGATGCCGCCCGCGATCTTCGTCGGCCTGGAGATCACGAGCCATTCGACGACGACGCGTGCGACGGCCACGTTCGATCGCGTCGCCATCGGGCCGCTTCCGGCGGGCGCGGGCGAGGTTGCCGTTCCCGCGGTCGTCGGCCAGCCGCAGGCCGTCGCCACGACCTCGATCACCGCCGCGGGGCTCGTGGTGGGGCCGGTGACGCTTGCCGCGAGTGGGACCGTCGCGGCCGGGAATGTGATTGCGCAGAGCCCGGCGGCAGGAGTGAACGTCATTCCAGGGAGCGCGGTAGCCCTGACGGTATCGAGTGGCGCGGGCGGAGGGACCGGCACGCCTGTCTCCGCTCCGTGGCAAGCGGCG
>JANPJN010000020.1:0-1753 GCA_031425515.1 Acidobacteriota bacterium
GATGCCGTAGACCGTCGCGAGGCCGAGGCCGGTGCCCTTCCCCTGCGCCTTGGTCGTGTAGAACGGCTCGAACATGTGCATCCGCACGTCCTGCGGAATCCCTGTTCCCGTGTCGGAGACTGTCAGCGTGACGTAGGCGCCGGAGCGAAGGCCTGGCCGATTTCGGGGATCCTCGACCTCGATGGCGGCGTGACCGGTGGCAATCGTCAGCGTTCCTCCATCGGGCATGGCATCCCGGCCGTTGGCGGCCAGATTCATCAGCACCTGCTCGATCTGACCCGGGTCCGCCATGACGCTCGCCAGCTCGGGCTCGGCCTCGATCTTGACGATCACGTCCTCCCCCACCAGCCGTGCGAGCAGCTTGTTCAGGCTGCCGACGACGTCATTCAGATCCAGGACCTGGGGCTGGATCATCTGCTTGCGGCTGAAGGCCAGGAGCTGGCGCGTCAGCGTCGCGGCCCGCTCCGCCGCATGCCGGATCTCCTGCACGTCGTCTCGCCGCGGATCGTCGTCCGGGAACTGGTCCAGCAGCAGATCCACGTATCCGAAAATCGCGGTGAGGACGTTGTTGAAATCGTGGGCGACGCCGCCGGCCAGGCGGCCGATGGCCTCCATCTTGTGCGACTGCCGCATCTCGGCGTCACGGCGGACGGAGTCGCGCCGCCACTCGGCGCGCTCCCACGCGTACCGGATCGATCGGCGCAGCAGTTCGGTATCCGTGCGGCTCTTGACGAGATAGTCCTGCGCCCCCCGCTGCACGGCCTGCAGTCCGATCGTGTCGTCGTCTGTGGAGGTCAGCACGATGATGGGCAGGAAGTGGCCGGTGCCGAGCAGGCGATCGACCGTCGCGAGTCCCTCGCTGTCGGGGAGCGCGAGATCCAGCAGGACGACGTCGAAGGCGCCGTGCTCGATGGCGACGACCGCGGCCGTCGCGGTCGGGGCGCAGTCCACGCTGATCGCTATCGCCCCATCGTCGAGCTGCGCGCGCACGAATGCCGCGTACTGTCCATCGTCGTCCACGAGCAGCACGCGAATTGATGAGGGAGGGGATTCCATTGGGAGTTCCGGCCGCACGGTCGGGCCGCCGCTATTCTACTGTCAATCCAGGGGCAGTCTTTCCGCCTATAATTTCTTTTTCCCGTGCGGCCGCGCGCTCCCGGATGGGGGTGCCCCGCTGCGTGCGGCCTGGAAGGAGACAAGGCGTGGAACCCGGCACTTACGCTCGCTTCGAAACCACCGAGGGGACGTTCACCGTCCGGCTGTTCGAGAAGGAGGCGCCCCAGACGGTTGCCAACTTCGTCGAGCTCGCCGAGGGCACGAAAGAATGGCGCGACCCGTCCAGCGGCGACAAGAGGAAGGCGCCGTATTACGACGGCGTCAGCTTTCACCGCATCATCAGCGGGTTCATGATCCAGGGCGGTGACCGGCTCGGCACCGGCACCGGCGGCCCCGGATACAACTTCGCCGACGAGTTCCATCCGACGCGCCGGCACACCGGCGCAGGCATCCTGTCGATGGCCAACGCGGGACCGAACACCAACGGCAGCCAGTTCTTCATCACGCTCGGACCGACGCCGCATCTCGACAACAAGCACACCGTGTTCGGCGAGGTCGTCGAGGGGCTCGATATCGTGAAGAAGATCGGAGCGGTGCCGACCGGACGTCAGGATCGGCCCGTCACGCCGGTGACGATGACGCACGTGACGATCCAGCGTGTGTGATGGCTGAAGACGACCGGCAGTCGATCGAGACG
>JANPJN010000021.1:0-1571 GCA_031425515.1 Acidobacteriota bacterium
CTGAACCATCGCGAGACCGCGGTGCGTGGCGGGCGTGCGCGTCTCGCGGCGAAGACCAGGAGGCCGAGCCAGCCGAGGATCAGCGACTCGGTCCACGCCTGCTCCCGCTCAGAGCGGCGTGCAGGTGAGCGTGCACCCGCGATTTTCGAGGAGTTATCGGCCGGGTGCGTCGAGCGCGGCCCGCACCGCACGGGCTAGCGCCTTCGCACTGAAGGGCTTCTGCACGAAGTGGATGCCGGCCTCCAGGACTCCGTGATGCACGATGGCATTGGCCGTGTAGCCGGACATGTAGAGGACGGCAAGGCCAGGCTGCGTGCCGAGCAAGACATCTGCGAGCGCTCGACCACTGAGGTGTGGCATGACGACGTCGGTCAGGAGCAGGTCGAACGCCTCAGTCCTGCTTCTGTAGAGCTCGATCGCTCGCCGGCCGTCTTCGGCTTCCACGACGGTGTAGCCGCAGGCCTCGAGGACCTGCTTCGCCAGCTTCCTGACCGCGGTTTCGTCTTCGACGAGGAGCACGCGCTCGGTCCCGAGCGGCATCCCCCCCTCGTCTGCCACACCCGGCGCGGCCACGACGTCCGACGAGGCCGGCAGATAAATCTTGAACGCCGAGCCGTGGCCTGGTTCGCTGTAGACCCAGATGTTGCCGCCCGACTGCTTGACGATCCCGTAGACCGTCGCCAGCCCCATGCCCGTCCCTTCGCCGACGCCCTTGGTCGTGAAGAACGGCTCGAACACGCGCGCCTGCGTGGCCGCGTCCATCCCCACGCCGGTGTCGCTCACCGCCAGCATCACGTGTGGACCGGTCTTCGCGGTCGTATGCGTGGCCGCGTAGGCCGCGTCGAGCACCACGTTGGTGGTCTCGATCGTCAGGCGCCCGCCCTGGCGCATGGCGTCCCGGGCATTGACGGACAGGTTCATCACGACCTGTGCGATCTGGTTGGCATCGGCGTGCGCCATCGCCAGGGCCGGATCGAGTGCCAGGTGGAGCGTGATGTGTTCGCCGATGAGCCGTCCGACCATCCGGCTCACGTCGGAGACGACATCGTTCAGATTGACCTTCGTCGGATTGAGGACCTGCTTGCGGCTGAAGGCGAGGAGCTGATACGTCAGCATCGCCGCCTTGCCGGCGGCCTTGCTGATCTCCATGACGTCCTGGCGAATCGGGCTCGACTCCTCCAGCTGCTCCAGGACCATGTCGCTGTACCCGCTGATGACCGTCAACATGTTGTTGAAGTCGTGGGCAATTCCGCCTGCGAGGAGGCCAATCGACTCGAGCTTCTGCGCCTGACGCAGACGTTCCTCGAGCTCGTGGCGATCGGTGACGTCGCGGGAAGTGACGACGGCCCCGGCGAGGGCGCCGTCCTCGAAGATACCGCTCCCGACCGCCTCGAGGAAGCGCCACGACCCATCCTTGTGACGGAACCGGAACTCCCGGAGCACGGGCTCCCGGTCGTGCGAGCGAAACGCGGCCGCAATCGACGCCACGTCGTCGGGATGGACCAACTCGAGGGCGTTGCGCCCGATGATGTCGTCGAGCTCGTAGCCCAGGACCCGCGTGACGGAGCGGC
>JANPJN010000022.1:0-4459 GCA_031425515.1 Acidobacteriota bacterium
TCCCGGCAGGTGCTGGAGCGAACGCCCGTCGAGCGCCAGCCGCAGGCAGAACTCGTACTCGACCAGCCCTTCGAGCTGCTCATCGAACCCGCCGGCCGCCTGCCAGACCGCGCGCCTGAAAACAAAGACGGGCGCGGTCCGTGCCGGATCCGCGAGCAGTCCGGAGGCATCCAGCGCGGGAGGCCCCCAGATCGCGCTGCCGACGCCGTCGCGCGTGACCAGACACACATCAGGAGCCGCCACGGCGGTATCCGGATGTCGCGCGAACAACTCCCGGCAGCGCTCCAGAAAAGCCGGGGCGAGAAGGAACCCCGCAGGGAGGCACGCCACGAGATCACCGGCGGTTGCACGCACGGCCGCATTGAGCGCCACGCCGGGGCGCGGGGACGCCTCGATCGCCTGGCCGCTGTATCGCGTGGCAACGGAGGCGACGAGTGGTGCCAGTGGCCCGCTGGCAGCCGCAACCAGAACAAGCTCGGGCCGCGTCTCTGGCCCGCGCGACAGGCACGCGGCGGTCGCCAGCAGGGCCGGGCCGCTGCCCCCGACCGTGAGCACGACGGCGACGCCTGCGCTCAACGACCCCTCCGATCGATCAGGGCGTATATCTTCCGGAGCGGCGCCGATACGCGCCAGCTCCACGACGCGCGCAGCGCATCGGCGTCGTTCCGCGCCTGCTCGACCGCCGCACGCAGGCCTTCGGCATCCCGCTCCAGCGTCAGCCGGGCGGCTCGCAGATGCAGTAGTTCCTCGTCGCGCGCCACCGTCTCGCGCACGGTCGCGACTTTCCGCGCGATGGCCTCCAGCTCCTCCCGCGCGCGGCGGAGCGCCGGCTCGAGCTCCACGAGCCGGTCCTGTTCGAGATCCGCCACCTCGCGGCCCAGGTGCAGTGCTTCGCGCTCCTTCGCCACAACGACGTCGATCAGGTGTGCACGGTAGGCAGCCTCGTGCTTTGCCACGAGCACGTCGAGCGGACGCCGGTAGGCGTCCTCCCGCAGCATGAGACGGCTCATCGACTCCGCGCGTCGCCGGTAGTGGAACAGGACTTCGGGGATGATCTCCCCGGTCCAGCCCTCTTCGACCAGCCGGAGCCAGAAGTCCCAGTCCTCGCAGCCGTGGCGCATCGACTCGTCATATCCGCCGACGGCCTCGAAGGCTTCGCGGCGGACCAGCGCCGCGCCGTTCACCGTATTGCGTGCCAGCAGCGCGGGCAGGTCGCAGCGTTCCGGGGTCCACGTCCAGTGCTCGTCGCCAAACGTCTCGAGCCAGTGCGACACGAACGCAACGCCAGGGCGCTCGTCCAGTACGCGCAGCCCTTTCTCCAGCCAGGACGGAGCCAGCCGATCGTCGGCATCCAGCGCACAGAACACTGCACCCGAGGCGTGCCGCGCCGCGTGATTGCGTGCGGCAGGCAGACCGCGGTTGGGCGTCCGCAGAACCTGAATACCCGGCGCGGTGCATGACGCCAGCCGGTCGAGCGTGGCGGCCTCGGTAGACCCGTCGTCCACGATGATGATCTCGAAGCTCTGACAGGTCTGCGAGAGGACGCTGCCGACGGCCTCGTCCAGGAAGGCGCCATCGTTGAAGCACGGGAGGAGGACGGAGACGCGGGGCGCGCTCATCGGGCCGCGACTCCGGAGAACGCGGGGGTCTCGGGGTCCGTCAGCATCGCGACGTACCGGTCCGCGACGGCCGCGGCAGCCCCCGCCATCACGATGCGGCCGTGCTCCAGCAGGAGTGCCCGGTCGCAGAACGCCGTGATCGTGCGCGGCTCGTGGCTGACGAGGAGCATCGAGTGCCCGGCCGCGTGCAGCGCGCGGTACCGCGCCTGGCAGCGCTCCTTGAACTCCGCATCCCCCACCGCGAAGATCTCGTCGAGGATCAGCACCTCGCGCACCGCTCGAAACGCCACGGCGTAGGCCAGGCGCGCCGCCATCCCGCTGGAGTAGTGCCGCAGCTCGAGGTGCGCGAACCGCTCGACCCCCGCGAACTCCAGGATGGAGGGGGTCGCCGCGCGCAGCTCCCTGAGGGTGAGCCCCATGACCGTGCCGAGGAGCTCGATATTGTCGATGGCGTCGAGGTCGGGGTTCCATCCGACGCCGAGCTCGAGGATGGGCGTCACCGCGGCGCGCACGTCCACGCGCCCGGCATCCGGCGGGTAGATGCCCGAGACGATCTTCAGCAGCGTGCTCTTGCCCGAACCGTTCCGGCCCATCAGCCCGAGGCTCTCCCCCCGGCGCAGCTCGAACCCCACATCCTCCAGCACCCGGAGGCGCTCGGTCGGCCGGGCGCGGAAAAAGTCGAGCGCATGCTCGCGCACGGTCTCCCGACGCACCGAGGGGATGACGAAGCTCTTCGACAGGCCGTTGACCTCGATCACGGCATCCACGTCAGAGCTCCTCGGCGACGCGTGGTGCGTGCGCGGTGTAGATCAGCACCCCGACGCCAAGAATGACGACGGCCTCCACCGCGAGCAGCAGGTGCGCGAGCGGCGAGGGGACGACTCCGTCGAGCAGGACGCTGCGGGAAAAGAGGATGACGGGGGTCGGCGGCCACACGTACAGATAGAGATGCAGGCGCTCGGGGAGAACGCCGATGGGATACACGATCGGCGCGAGGAAGAACCCCGCCTGCGTCACGACCTCCCACACCTGATTCAGATCGCGGTAGCGCATGAAGAGCACGCTGGCGGCGAGCGAGAACCCCGAGACGATGGCGCACAGCAGGATCAGGTAGAGCGCATAGAGACCGACCGCCCAGAGGGCCGGCGGCCGTCCGGCCAGCGCGAGAAACGCGATCAGCACCACAGAGAACAGCACGATCGTGATCACCGCATTCGACGCCGACGTCAGCACGATGACCCACGAGGGAAATCGTGCTTTCGTCAACAGGTAGCCCTTCGCGCGAAGCGAGAGCAGACCGGTCTTGGTCGCCTCCTGGAAGAACTCGTACAGGAAGAGGCCTATGATCAGGTCGAGCCTGTACTGTGGCTCGCCGGCGAAGACGTACGAGAAGACCGCCAGCAGCACGAGGAACATCGTGAGCGGCTTGAGCAGCGCCCAGACGAGGCCGCCAATCGTCCCGTGGTACCGGGTCTTGAAGTCGGTTCGAACCAGGGTCCAGACGAGGCCGGCGAAGCGCCCGCGACCTGGCCGGACGTGTGTGGAGGCCACTGGGATCATCGAGGGAGAACCCTGATACTATACGGCCATTCCCTCTGAAACCCGGTGTGCGCCTGGGGCCTGAATGGCAGCCGCGACGCTTCGCATCCTGCACGTGGTCCCGTACTACGACGAGGCGTGGGCCTACGGCGGCATCCCCCGTGTGGCCACCGCCCTGACGCGCGGGCTGGCGCGGCGGGGCCATCACGTCGCTGTCTGCACGACTGACGCCCGCGACGACCGGACGCGCGCCCCACGATCGCACGCCCTGCGACACGATGTGGACGTCACGGTCTTTCCGAACCTCTCGAACCGGCTGGCCTACCACCTGCAGGTCTTCGCTCCCCTGGGGCTGCGCGCGCATCTGCGCCGCCATGCCGCCTCCTTCGACATCGCGCACCTGCATGCGTGCCACAACCTGCCCGGCACGATCGCCGCCGCGGCGCTGACCCGCGCCGGCGTCCCCTTCGTGCTGTCTCCGAACGGCACGGCTCGTCCCATCGAACGACGCATCGCCGCGAAGCGGCTGTTTGCCGCCACCGTCGGCCGTCACCTGCTCGGCGGCGCCGCCAGGGTGCTCGCCGTGACGACCGTCGAACGGCGTCAGCTCTCCGGTCTCGGTGTGCCGGACGCCAGGCTCACCATCGTCCCCAACCCCGTGGACGAACCCACCGACGCACCCGGGGCCGGAGGCGCCGAACGTTTCCGTCGCGCGCACGGGCTCGGCTACGCCCGCGTCGTGCTGTTCCTCGGCAAGGTGACGCCGCGCAAGGGCGTGCTCGACCTCGTCCACGCCTCCGCCGCGATGCACCGGACGGACACGCTCACCGTCATCGCGGGCAACGACATGGGCACGGGCCCGGACGTTGACGCCCTGGTCGATCGTCTCGGCCTCGGCGGCCGCGTCATCCGCACGGGGCTGCTCCGAGGCACGGAGCGCTTCGAGGCGCTACGCGCCGCGGACGTGGTCGTCTATCCTTCGCGTGACGAGATCTTCGGCCTGGTTCCGCTGGAAGCCCTGCTGTGCGGGACACCGGTGGTGGTCTCCGGCGACAGCGGCTGCGGAGAAGTCGTCGCCCGGGTTGGCGGCGGGTTGATCGTACCTCCGGGCGACTCCGCCGCGCTCAGGGATGCGATCGAGGCAATCTTGCAGGACCCCAACCACTGGCGCCGACGCGCGGCGGACGCCGGTCCGAAAGTACGGTCGGCGTTCGGCACCGACGTGGTCTGCGACACACTCGAGCGCGTCTACCTGGACGTCGTCCACGAGGCGCACGCGTCTCGGCAGAGAACGGCATGAG
>JANPJN010000023.1:0-9470 GCA_031425515.1 Acidobacteriota bacterium
GGCTCTGGGCGGCGGCCGGCCTGGCGGTCGATCCCCGGCTGATGATGTTCGGGCGGCGGATCTTCATCGACATCTACATTTCGATGTTCATGGCCGCCACCCTCCTCTTCTTCGCGCTGGCCGAACGCTACCCGGCGCGAAAGCGCCTGTTCCTGCTGCTGATGTACGCGGCGGTCGGCCTCGGCGTGCTGACCAAGGGGCCGGTGGCCGCGGCCCTGCCCGCGCTCGTGTTCGCGCTGTATCTCGCCGTGCACGGGGAACTGCGGCGCGTGCGGGAGATGCTGATTCCGGCCGGCCTCGTCGTCGTGCTGGCGATCGTGCTGCCGTGGTACGTCGCGCTCTACCACCGCTACGGGTGGACGTACATCACGTCCTTCTTCCTGGGGGAGAACGTCGCGCGATACACCGACGGGGTGGGTGTCGAGACGCGTCGGGGAATCCTGTTCTACCTGCCGGTCGTCTTCAGCGACGCGTTTCCCTGGTCGCTGGCCCTCTTCGGGGCGGCCGCGGCCTGGTGGGCGGATCGCCGGCAGCTCGCGGCACGGGCGGGCGGCGGGCACGGAGACGCCGTGCGCGCACAGCGCGTCCGCACGCTGCTGTGGCTCTGGGTGCTGGGCATCGTCGGGTTCTTCTCGTTTTCCGCCGCCAAGCAGGATCTCTACATTTTTCCGATCGTGCCGATCGTCGCGGCGCTGGCCGGCGTGTTGATGGCGAGGTCGCGTGCGGATGGCACGCCGGAGCGCCCGACCGCGCTGCGGCTCACGGCCGGGGCGATCGGCCTCCTGCTTGCCGTGGCGGGCCTTGGCATTCTGTACATCTTCCAGACCGCCGGAACCGTGTATGCGCTCGCGGGGGCGCAACTGGTGGGTGTGGCGGCCGCGGCGGGGGGAATGGTCGCCATGGGCCTGGCTGCGGCGAAGCGGGCGAGGGCGGCGCTGATGGCGGTGCTGCTCGCGCTGGTGACGTTGAACTGGGTCTTCGTCCTGCAGGTGCTCCCGAGCTTCGAGCGGTACAAGCCCGTGCCGCGGCTGAGTGCCGTGATTCAGCAGCGCCTGCAGCCGGGCGATCTGGTGGCGCACTACAACGTGGCGCTCCCGAGCATGGTGTTCTACCTGCGCCGGCACATCGACGTGCTCTTCGATCGCGCGGCGTTCCTGCAGGCCCTGCAGCAGGACCGCACCGTCTTCGCCGTGCTGAGCGCCGGCGACTACGCTGCCTTGCAGCCCGAGATCCGCGTCCCGACCTGCGTGCTCGAGCGGCAGTCCACCGTGAACGTGAAGCTGAAGGCCGTCCTCGCGCGCGAACCGCTGCCCGAGGTGCTGCTCATCACCAACCGCTGCGACCCCCGAACCCCGCAGAACCCCGTAGACCCTCGTAGAACCCCGTAGAACCAGCTAATTCCGCAGTTCCCCCGGCGACACCGTTGCGGGCCCGAACTTGCCGACGACGATCCCGGCCGCGCGGTTGGCCAGGCGCGCGGCGTCCACGAGCGGCGCGCCGGCCGCCAGCGCGAGTGTCATCGTGGCGATGACGGTATCGCCCGCACCTGTGACGTCGGAGACTTCGCGCGCTTCCGCCTCGAGCCGGGCGTCGCCGTCGGGGCCGTGCAGCGTCATGCCGTGCTCGCCGCGCGTGATGAGGACCGCGCCGCACCCCGCGCGCTCGCGAAACCGGTGCGCCGCCGAGATCGCTTCGTCTGCCGTCCGGATCCGCATGTGCGTCACCGCTTCGGCTTCGTGATGGTTGGGCGTGACGAGCGTGGCCCCGCGGTAATAGTCCACGTGCGGCACTTTCGGGTCGACGAGCACCGGAATGGCGCGACGGGCCGCCGTCGCGATCGCCGCCGCGGCCGCCTGCCGGGAAATGACCCCTTTCAGGTAGTCGGACACCAGGATGGCGTGCGCGCCTTCGCCCAGTTCGGAGACGCGGTCGATAACCGCCTGTTCGACCGCTCCGTCGATCTCGGCGTCGTCTTCGTAATCGACGCGCGCCACCTGCTGATTGCGCAGCGTCACAACCCGCAGCTTGCGGGTCGTGCGGCGGCCGGGATCGACGACGATTCCCGACGTGCCGACGCCGAGCCGCGCCAGTGAGTCGCGCAGCCGCACGCCATCGGCGTCGTCGCCCACGATGCCGATCATCTCCACGCGTCCGCCGAGGGCAGCCACATTGTGGGCCACGTTCGCCGCCCCCCCAGCCGGTACTCCTCGTGGTCGAACCGGACGACCGGCACCGGCGCCTCGGGCGAGATGCGATCGACGCGGCCGATCACGAAATGATCGAGCATCAGATCGCCCAGGATGAGGACGACCCGGCCGCCCAGGCTCGACACGAGGTCGCGCGGGGCGGTCATGCCGCGGGCCGGTCAGCGGGAGAGGCGCCGACGCCGACGTCGCCCGAGGGTACGAGGCGATCGGCCGCGTAGGGCAGCGACACGAGCAGCAGGAACAGCATCAGGAACTCCGAGTCGCCGAAGTTGTGTTCGAACATCCCCGCCGCGACCATCGCCACGACCGACGCCAGCGCTGCCATCGCGACCGATGGCAGTGCGGTCGTCCGGCGCATGCGCAGGAAGTCCACCGCGAGGGCGACGACGAACCAGAGCCAGAGCGCCAGGGCGGGGAGCCCGCGCTCGGCGGCGATCTGGAGCGGCACGTTGTGCAGGTGAGGGTTCAACTGCTTGACGGCGTCTGCATCGCGATACTGCGGATACACCTGGATCACCATGTCGGGACCGACCCCCGTCAGCGGGTTGTCCTTGATGATGCGCAGGCCGGAACGCGCCATCGCGAGGCGGTCGCGGTTCGATTGCAGGCTGGCTTCGGTCGTGGCGCTGGCATGGCGGAAGGTGTTCAGCTGGAAGCTCGAATAGAAGCGATCGGCGAGCGGCGCCGGCGCGATCGCGACGAACAGGGCCGCCGCGACCGGCAGGAGCGCAACGAGGCGGAAGTCGCGGAGCATCAGCAGCAGGCCGATGCCCGCGCAGGCTCCCACCCACGCGTTGCGGCTGAGGGTCACGGCCAGCGCGGCGACGAGCGCTGGCATCACGAGCGCAGCCCACGTGCGGTCGCTGTTGCGGAAGAGGATGCGTCCGGCGGCCGTGCAGGCGATAAGCATCAGCTGGCCGGAGTACGTCATGTACATCCCGAGCGAGCCCTGCGGGCGCTGCCCGAGACTGTCGGATTTCAGGATGCCGAACTGGATGAGGCCGAGCGCGGCGCTGATGGCGCCAGCCGTA
The DNA here is from genome assembly GCA_031425515.1 of Acidobacteriota bacterium. Lineage (GTDB taxonomy): Bacteria > Acidobacteriota > Vicinamibacteria > Vicinamibacterales > 2-12-FULL-66-21 > JALZOC01. The sequence goes on from JANPJN010000023.1 coordinate 3,239, forward strand.
ATGACGATGTCCACGATCGTCAGTGCGCGGCGTCCCGGGAGCAGCCGGTAGGCGACCGGCACGATCGAGAAGAGCAGGAGCTGTTTGCAGTCGATGAAGCTGACGCGCGGCTCGATGGAGCTGGCAGCCGAGATGAGCGTCGCGACCGCGTATGCCGCCAGCGGCCAGAACATCCGCGGCACCTCGATGGTCTCGCGGCCGCGCAGCACGAGCGCCGCCCACAGCACCCCGGTCAGGGTGAGCAGCGCCTCGGCGGCAAAGATCGAGAACGGCAGCGCCGCGGCAAACGCCAGCAGCGCGTAGTAGGCCGCCCGCTCCAGGCCCTGCGGCTCGTCGGACGCGCGGACGGCTGGCATCACGCGCGGGCTGTCATCGCGCGCTCGGCCGCCAAAAGGACGTCGTCCGGCCTCAACGTAGTCAGACATCGAAAATCGCCAGGCTCGCAAATCCGCTGATCGCACGGCCTGCACGGCAGGCCGGCCACTTCCACGGCTTCGGTCGGGACGCGGCGGTCGCGCCACGGCGCCGAGCGCGCGGACTCTGTTGGTCCATAGATTCCCACAATCGGGGTCGCCGTCGTTGCGGCAATGTGCAGGGGCCCCGTGTCTCCCCCGACGAAGAGGCGGCTTCGGACGATGAGCGCGCGCAGTTCGGCGAGGTCGAACTCCCCGAAGTCCACGATCCGATCGGCGGCGGCGCCGAGTGCCCGCTTCGCGTCCGCCGCGATGCGGCCCGCCGCGTCATGATCCGAGGGGCCCGAGCTCAGCACGATGCGCCGGGCCGGGGAGGCGCGCGCGAGCCCCTCGACGAGCGCCACGAAGGCCGGCTCCGGCCACCGCCTGAACGGGTTGCCGGCGCTGACGTGCGCCACGATCAGTTCGTCCGCCGGTCCGACGCCCGCCTCCGCGAGACGCCGGTCGATCCGGCGCACGGCGTCGGCATCGGGCGCCATCTGGACCGCATCCGTCGCGGGATCCGGCCCCGCCGCCGGCCAGCCCTCGATCGCCTCCAGCAGGTCCCACTGATTGACGACGGAGTGCCGTGCCCGGAGGGCCCGCGGCCGGGGGACCGCGCGGGTGTACATCCAGGTGCGGCCCTGGATGACGTACCCGATCCGCTGCCGCGCGCCGGTGGCCAGTGCCAGCCATGCGCTGCGCGGGCCGCCGTGCAGATCGATCACGACGTCGAAGTGCGCGCGCCGCAGCCGGGACGCGAGCCTGAGGTCGAACAGCAGCCGTCGAAGGCCAGCCGGCCGCGGGGCCACGAGGACCTCGTCGATGTGCCGGTTCCCCGCGACCACGGGGGCGGCGGGTGGCTCGACGAGATAGGTGATGCGCGCGTCCGGAAAGGCCCGTTTGAGCGCCCGCGGGATTGGCGTCGTGAACACGACGTCGCCAATGAGCCGGAGCCGGATCAGGAGGATGCGCAAGACCGCATCTTCAGTCCTCCACCACCGCCTCGTCCAGCAGCATGACCGGGATGTCGTCCTTGATCTGATAGACGCGCCGGCACTGCTGGCACTTGAGCGCCGTGCCGTCCTTCACGAGCGTGACCTTCGTCTTGCAGCTCGGACACGCGAGAATGTCGAGTAGTTCGGGATCGACCGGCATGGGGTGGCTCCTTCTGTCGTGGATCGTGCGTCGGGGCGAGCCCCGGCCCTGATGGCTGCCGTGACGGTCCGCAGCGCGCGGCCAATCTCGCTGCCGACACCCGCGCACCGGCGACCGGACTATATCACCGGGGTTTGCGTCCGGCGACGGCAGGGGTCATTATAGTCAGCCAGATGCGGTCATTTCCCGTCCACGCTGTTGTGATTGCTGCCGGGCTGGTACTGCTGCCGTTGACCGCTGCCGCCGCCCAGGCGCAGGCCCCCGCGGCTGATTCGGCGGGCTACTACTTCCTGCTCGCCCGACACCTCGAGAGCACCCGCAAAATCAGCGAAGCCATCGACGCGCTGCGAAAGGCGATCGATCTGGCGCCGGAGTCCGCGGAGCTTCGCGCCGAGCTGGCGGCGATCTACGCGCGTCAGGATCGCGCGCGGGAAGCGCTCGAGACGGCCGACGCGGCCCTGGTGCGTGACCCGGCCAACCGGGAAGCCAACCGGATCCTCGGATCGATCTACGCGGCCCTGAGCGACGAGCGCAAGCCGTTCCGCCCCGGCGACGATCCGGCGCAGTATCGGGGGAAGGCGATTGCCGCCCTCGAGAAGAGCCGCCGGGAGAGCGGCGTGGACCTGAACCTCGAGCTCATGCTGGGCAGGCTCTATCTCCAGTCCGAGGCGTTCGACAGGGCCATCGCCAGCCTGCGCCGGGTGGTGGACGGACAGCCCGGGTATCCGGAAGCCGCGATGCTGCTCTCGTCGGCGCTCGAAGGGGCAGACCAGCCCGACGAGGCGATCCGGACGCTCGAACGCACGCTCGAGGAGAGCCCGGAGTTCTTCCGCGGGCATGTCCGCCTCGCGGAGTTGTACGAGCGGCAGCGGCGCTTCACGGAAGCGGCCAGCGCCTACGGTCGCGCGCAGGCCGCCAACGCCCGCGTGGAGCTCGGCGGCCGGCAGGCGGCGTCCCTCATCAATGCGGGCCAGCCGGCGCAGGCGCGCGCTCTGCTGCGCGCCGCCCTCGCGCGCAAGACCGCGCCCGACGCCGGCCTGCTCTACATGCTCGCCCAGTCCGAACGCATCCTGAAGGACTTCGACGCAGCCGCGACGACGGTCGCGAAGCTCAAAGCCGCTTTCCCGGCCGACTCGCGCGCGCTCTATCTGGAGGCGCAGCTCCTCCAGGATAGCGGCCGCGCCCCGGAGGCGATCGCCGCGTTCGAGGATCTGATGAAGCGGTCGCCAGAGGACGGGGCGCTCGTGCTGGAGTATGCGAACCTGCTCGAACGGGGAGGGCGGACGGCGGATGCCGAGCGCGCGCTGCGCGACCGGCTCGCCCGGGATCCGCTCGACGCCAACGCGCTCAATTCGCTCGGCTACATGCTGGCCGAACGGAAGGAGCGGCTGGACGAGGCCGTCGATCTCGTGCAGCGCGCGCTGAAGGTCGAGCCCGGGAATCCGTCCTTTCTCGACAGCCTCGGCTGGGCCTACTACCACCAGGGCAAGCTCGCGCTCGCCGAGGCGCCGCTCGAGGCTGCGGCGGCGAAGCTGCCGTCCAACTCCGTCATCCAGGATCACCTCGGGGACCTGCGCTACGGGCAGGGACGTTTCGGGGATGCGGTGGCCGCCTGGGAGCGTTCGCTCGCGGGCGACGGCGACACCATCGATCGCGCCGCCATCGAAAAGAAGATGCGCGACGCGCGGACGCGTGCCGAGCGGTAGCGAGGTCGTGTCCCGCGGGCGGCGGATGCGTCAACTCCGCGCATGCCTGTGCGCCACGCTCCTGGCGGTCGCGGCCGGCTGCGGCCGCATGCCCCGCGTTTCGCTGCCGACGATGACCGGCGATCCCTTCCCCGACTTCCTGAGCGCGCACGGCGAGGCAACGGCCGAGTGCGCGGCCGTCACGCGGCTGAGTGCATCCATCGCGCTCTCGGGGCGTGCCGGGCAGACGAAGCTCGCCGCGCGCATCGATGCGGGGTTCGCCGCTCCGTCGCAAGTCCGTCTGGAGGGGTATCCGCGGGTCAGTTTCGGCGGGGGGCCGTTCTTCGTCCTGGTGGCGAACGGCGCCGACGCGACGCTCGTGATGCCGCGCGACCGCCGGGTGCTTCGGGGCGAAGCGCCTGGAGCGATCCTCGAGGCGCTGGCCGGTGTGGCGCTCGAGCCTGCCGACCTGCGCACGCTGGCGGCGGGCTGCGGACTGCCCGGCGGCGCGCCCGCGTCGGGGCGGACGGCCGGTCCGGACTGGACGAAGATCGAGGCGGGGGAGACGTCGATCTTCCTGCGTCGAATCGCCGGAAGGTGGCGCGTCGGCGGGGCGACGCGCAGCGGTCTGACGGTCGCGTACAGCGACTTTGCCGGCGGCCGTCCGGCGACCGTGCAGGTGACGACCAGCCCGGGCGCCGGGCGCGCGGGCGCGGACCTGCGGCTGCGCCTCTCGCAGGTGGAGATCGATCCCGTGCTCGACGCGCGGGTGTTCGAGGCCGACGTCCCGGCCGGTGCGGCGCCGCTCACGCTCCGGGAGCTGCGCGACGCCGGGCCGCTCGGGGCCGAGGACACGGCGTCCCGATGAGTACGCCGCGACGACTGGTCGCCCGGGCGCACGCCAAAGTGAATCTCGATCTGCGCGTGCTCGGCACGCGCCCTGATGGCTTTCACGAGCTGCGCACGGTGTTCCAGACGATCGCGCTGCACGACACCTTGACCTGCACCGACGTCCCCGGCCCGTTTGGACTGCGGTGCCGCACGCCGGGCGTCCCGCTGGACGGGTCCAATCTCGTCTGGCGCGCCGCGCAGGCGCTCTGGACGGCGCTCGGGCGCGCCGGCGAACCGCGCGACACCATGGTGGCGATCGAGAAAGCGATTCCGGTCCAGGCGGGACTCGGGGGTGGCAGCGCCGACGCGGCTGCCGCGCTGGTCGCCCTGGGACGGCTCTGGGGCGGCGTGCCGGTCACGCTTCTCCGGGAAGTCGGCTCGGGCATTGGCGCCGATGTCGCCTTCTTCCTTTCGGGCGGCACCGCGCTCGGTCTGGGGCGCGGGGAGGAAATCTATCCGCTGGTCGATCTGCCGCCGCACTGGGTGGTCGTCGTCCGGCCGGCCTTTGGCGTGTCAACGGCGGAGGCCTATGGCTGGTACGACGAGGATCGAACGGCCGGGCTGAAGGAAGCGCGCGAGCTTCAGGTCCTGCCCGTTCCCTGGCCCAGCCGCGCGGCTCAGATGGTCAACGACCTCGAGCCGGCCGTCGTGCGGCGCCATCCCGAGATCAGTGCCCTCAGGGCCTCGTTGAAGGAAGCCGGCGCGCTGGCGGCGGCGATGTCGGGCAGCGGGTCGGCGGTCTTCGGCCTGTTCCGGAGCCGCGGCGCGGCATCCCGGAGCCTCGGGCCGCTCGGCAAAGGGGGGGCGCGGACGTTTCTGACGCGGACGCTGACCCGCGCCGAGTACGAGCGACGCGCCCGTCCGATTGCCAAACGGGCCGAAGAACGGTAAACTTCATCTTTTGCGGACATGCGGGCGGCCCCGGCCGGGAGGCTGCGCCCGGGATGGCCGGACGCCGCCGCGGGTGCAGGAACGTCGATGGGGCGTGGCCAAGCGGTAAGGCGCGGGACTTTGGCTCCCGTATTTCGGAGGTTCGAATCCTCCCGCCCCAACCACTTTGTGATGGAACTGACGTGGACCCGGGCTGGCGGATGATGCGCGTATGAATGGCGGCCAGCTCAAACTGTTCTCCGGCAGCGCGCACCCGGCGCTCGCGCACGAGATTGCGGAATTTCTGGGTGTCGCACCCGGCAACGCCCGACTCCAGCGATTTCCGGACACCGAGTGCTCGTTCCAGATCGACGAGAACATCCGGGGCACGGATGTCTTCATCGTGCAGCCCACGTGCGCCGATGTGGATCGCCACATCATGGAGCTCTGCGTGATGATCGATGCGTTCCGCCGCTCGTCGGCGTCGCGCATCACGGCGGTCATTCCGTATTACGGCTACGCCCGGCAGGACCGCAAGGACAAGCCGCGCGTGCCGATTTCGGCCAAGCTCGTTGCGAACCTGCTGAGCGCGGCCGGGGCCACACGCGTGCTGACGATGGACCTGCACAAGGCGCAGATCCAGGCGTTCTTCGATATTCCGGTCGATCACCTGTTCGCCGCGCCGGTGATCATCGACTACTGCGCGCGGCTGGCGCACCCGAACCTGACGATCGTGTCCCCGGATGCCGGCGGGGCCGAGCGGGCGCGGGCGTATGCGAAGCGGCTCGGCGGAGAGCTGGCCATCATCGACAAGCGGCGCAGCGACGATGGCACGGCGGAGGTGATGAATGTGGTCGGCGATGTGGCCGGCCAGACCTGCATCATCCAGGACGACATCATCGACACGGCGGGCACGATCGTGAAGGCGGCGACGGCGTTGAAGCGAAGCGGGGCGGAGCGCGTGCTCGCCTGCGCGGTGCACGGGGTGCTCTCGGGGCCGGCGATTGAGCGGCTCGAGGCGGCGCCGATCGACCAGGTGATCATCACCAACACCATCCCGCTCAGCGGCGCCAAGGCGGCGTGCAGCAAGATCAAGGTGCTTTCCGTCGCCCGGCTCCTCGGCCAGGCGATCCGGAGCATCCACGAAGAGACCTCGGTCTCGTCGTTGTTCGTGTA
>JANPJN010000024.1:0-2560 GCA_031425515.1 Acidobacteriota bacterium
GCGGTCGGGCGTCCGCGGTCGACACGCGACCCGAGAGGGTGCCCGACTGCTGCCCCTGCGCATGCCCCATCGCGGTAGCCAGGCAGACGAGCGCCGGAACGAGCAAGCGAGAAGCAAAGCGGATCATGGCGGACGTACTCCTTGGAACAAGCCGCGGCCAACTCGCGCCGAAGCGGCAAACCGATATGCTCCGAAATGAGCACGCCCTGTGCCAGCAAGGGGCTGAGCCGCTTTCTCTTTTGATTGGAATGACTTATCGGCTTGGGCCAGTGCCTAGACATGGCGCGCGAGGCGGGCGAACTGTGCCGAAGTGAGACGCTCCTGACAGCGGTTGTTACCGCACTGCCGGAGACGGGGCCGCAACCGCGACCTCATACGACGCCGTGTCGGCCGCACCGCCGGCCGTGACTTCGGAGAGCGCGACTTCGTACGCCCCCGGCAGGAGGGCATCGCCGGTGATGCGTGCGGTCACCATCGCCTGGCCCTCAATCGTCAACGCACGCAGATCGCCGCGGGACCACACCACCTGTCCGCCGCTCCAGCCTCGAAGCACGGCCGCGTAGCGCCGGGCCGGATCGGCCTTCGCCGCAGGCAGCACGAGCCGCAACAGGATGGTCTGCGACGGGGCGGGCGCCGACACACTCGCCGCGGGCGGCGCGCCGGTGCGCAGACGACCCTGTGTCAGCGTCAGCGTCGGCTCCGGTCCGGCGGCACTCGCGTGCGACCGCGCAGCCTCGAGCGCGAACGATTCGCGCGCCGACTGCTCCTGCGAGAGTCGAAGCTCGAGGCGCTGCCGCTCGACCCGCCCATTGAGATCCGCCGCGCGCATCTGCTCGACCTCGGCGTGGAGCCTCCGCAGTGCGACCGCCCCCATCGCCGTCGTCGCCACGAGGATCGTGCCCGCCGCGATGAACATCCACTGGAGAACAGGCCGCTCGAAGCCGCGCACCGGTTGCATATCGGCAGAGGTTACAACGGGGCCGGCGCGAAACCGAAATCCCCGAGGCCACATCGCCACGGATGAGTCGTGTAACTCGCGTGATCCTGTAGCCCGTCAGCCCCGATGGTGCTCAACCCCGGCCGTAAACACATGTACTGAAGAGGCTGCCGGTGGACTGCGTGTTGCATCGCATGTTGGAGCAGACGGATAAAAATTTCTCTGGAGGACTCAGTCATGAAGGTTCGTAATCTCATCGGCGCCGTTGCGGTGGCCGGTATCGCGTTCGCTCCCCCCGCTGCCGTGGCCCAGACGAGCCAGCCGGCCGGCGCGGTGAAGGCCGACGACGGCGCGCTGAAGAGCCGGATCGAAGCCCGCCTGAAGGCGAGCGACACACTCAAGGAAAGTGACATCGACGTGGACGTGAACCATGGCGTGGTCACGCTCACGGGGACGGTGCACTCCGCAGCCCAGAGCCTCCGCGCGGCCAGCCTGGCGAAGGTCACCGGCATCACGAACGTCGAGAACAAGCTCACCGTCGACAGCAAGACGACCCGCGCGATCGACAAGGCCGGGGACAAGATGGACAAGGCCGGCGACAAAGTCGGCGACAAGATGGAGAAGGCGGGCGACAAGGCCGACGACCGCACCGCAGTGACGATGCACAAGGTGGATGGCAAGCCGGCCGTCACGGTGCACAAGGAGAGCGAGAAGGCCCCGAAGACGGCCGCTGGTGCGAAGGACAAGGACCGCGTCATCGACGTGGATGCCAACATCACCGACGCTTGGATCACGACGAAGGTCAAGGCCGACTTCATCAACGAGGACGCGCTCAAGGGCAGCGACATCAACGTGGACACGAACAACCACGTCGTCACCCTCAAGGGCACCGTCGCGTCGGCGGCAGGTCACGCCCGCGCCGTGGCCATCGCCAAGCAGATCAAGGGCGTCACCCGCGTGGTGGATGCCCTGACGATCGCACCCGCCCGCTAGTCTCAGCCGGCGCGCTTCCGACTGCGCGCCACGGCAAGTATCAGCACGACCGATCCCCAGGCGGCGAGCGCCGCCGCCTGGGGCCACAACAGGTCGAGCCCGATCCCCTTCAGGAAAATCCCCCGCACAATCACCAGGAAGTAGCGCAGCGGAATCAGGTACGTGAACGGCTGAATGACGGCGGGCATGTTCTCGATGGGGAAAATGAATCCCGAGAGATAGATCATGGGCGTCAGAAAGAAGAACGTGGCCGTCATCATCGCCTGCTGCTGGGTCGCCGAGATGGTGGAGATCAGCAGCCCGAGCGAGAGCGTGCACACAATGTAGAGCAGGCTCATGCCGATGAGCAGCGCGAGGCTGCCCCGCAGCGGGACCTCGAACCACAGCACGGCGACCGCGACCACGAGCACGACGTCGAGCATGCCGATGAGCCCGTAGGGCAGCAGCTTGCCCACAATGAGCTCCCAGCGGCGGAGCGGAGTCACGTTGAGCTGCTCGAGCGTCCCGATCTCGCGTTCCCGGACGATGGCCATGGCGGCGAGGTTGGCGGTGACGACGAGGAGCACGAGCGCCAGGACGCCGGGGATCATGAAGTCGCGGCTTTCGAGCTGCGGGTTGTACCAGATCCGG
>JANPJN010000025.1:0-1706 GCA_031425515.1 Acidobacteriota bacterium
GCGCCCGACTTCGGCGTCGCGGGACGGCTGGACCTCAAGGCCGGCCTCAGCGGTGACGGCGGCCGCGGCCCCCTCAGCGTGCCGTCACCCCCCGCCATCTACCGCAACATCGTGATCACAGGCGGCGCCAACGGCGAGGGAGCGCCGTCCACCGGACGGCTCTATGGCGACATCCGCGGCTGGGACGCACGCACCGGCGCGCTGCTCTGGACGTTCCACACCGTGCCCCGACCCGGCGAACCAGGCACGGAGACGTGGCCACCGGGCGCCTGGAAGAACCGCTCGGGGACCAACGCCTGGGGCTTCATGACGGTGGACACCGCCCGCGGCCTCGTCTTCGTGCCGCTCGGCAGCCCGACCGACGACTTCTACGGCGCCGATCGCCACGGCGACAATCTCTACGGCAACTCGCTCGTCGCACTCGACGCCGCCACCGGACGACTGCGCTGGCACCAGCAGCTCGTGCACCACGATCTCTGGGACTACGATCCCGGCGCGCCCCCCTCCCTCATCGACATTCGCCGCGCGGGTCGCACCATCCCGGCGGTCGCGCAAATCACCAAAGTGGGCCTGCTCTTCATCTTCAACAGGCTCACCGGCGAACCGATCCTCGGCATCGAGGAGCGGCCCGTCCCGCAGAGCGTCGTCCCTGGCGAATCCACCTCGAAGACGCAGCCGTTCCCGATCCTCCCGCGCCCGCTTGCGCGCCTCACGTTCGACCCCGCCCGCGACTTCTACACCCTGACGCCGGATCACGCCGCCTACTGCCGCAACCTCTGGGACCAGCACAAGATGTTCGCCGCCGGCCCCTATGCGCCGATGCCGCTCGACGGCAACGTCGTCACATTCCCCAGCACGCTCGGTGGCGGCGGATTCGGCGGCGTGTCCTTCAACCCGGACCTGGGCCTCGTCTTCGTGAACGTGTCGCACCTCGGGATGGTGGGGCACATGGAGCCGCGGACGAACGCGGACACCGGACAGACCACCTACGTGAAAACCTCACCGGTGGGCGGCGCCTACGGCCGATTCTGGAACCCCGACACCAGAATTCCCTGCTCGGCGCCACCCTTCGGCGAGCTCGTGGCGATCAACGCCGGCACTGGCGCGGAAGCCTGGCGCGTGCCTCTCGGCATCGTCGAGGACCTCGAAGCGAAAGGGATCCGGAACACCGGCGCGCTGAACATCGGCGGGAGCCTCGCGACCGCGAGCGGGCTGGTCTTCATCGGCGCCACGGCGGATCGCCGCTTCCGCGCCTTCGACGCGAAGACGGGTCGTGAACTGTGGGCCACCGTCCTCGACGCGGACGCCAAGGCCGCGCCCATCACCTTCCAGGGACGCGACGGGCGTCAGTATGTCGTGATCATGGCTGGCGGCGGCCTTCAGTTGAGCAAGTCCACGCCGGCGTTCGGCTCGAACCTGATCGCCTTCGCACTGCCCGCCCCGGAGACGCCGCGGTAGCACGACTCAGCGCTCCGCTGAGCGGCCGGTACCTCTCGTGAGTGTCACGACGCGGTCGGTCTCCGCATCGCTCCATCGTTCGCGCTGACCGTCGGGCCACTGCACAACCAGCGCACTCGATCCGCTCCGGGCCGTCCCCAATCCGAAATGGACGCGGACGTCGCTCGCTGACAGGTAGCTGCCATCGGTCCTCACCCGACTCCACAACGTCGGCTGTCCGACTCGCTCGAGCCCAATCCACGCACCGA
>JANPJN010000026.1:0-3519 GCA_031425515.1 Acidobacteriota bacterium
GAGCCCAGGTGATCACCGTTCCCCGTGACGCGGTGGTCGACACAGGGTTGCAGCAGCACGTCTTTGTTGCCACCGGCGATCGGTTCGAACCGCGAGCGGTCACGCTCGGCGTGCAGTTGGCCGACCGCGTCGAAGTCCGCACCGGCTTGAAGGAAGGTGAGCGCGTCGTTGCCGCCGGCGTGTTCCTGCTCGATTCCGAGAGCCGGTTGCGCGCCACGGGCGGCGCCGGCGGGCACGGCGGACATGGGGCACCAGCCGCCACTCAGAAAGCGCCGGAAGCCCCGGCACCAGGCCCGCACGCGGGCCATAAGCAGTAACGATCATGGTCGAACGCATCATTGAACTGTCGGTTCGCCACCGCTGGGTGGTATTCGGCGCGGTGTTGGTCCTTGCGCTCTGGGCGGGGGATTCGGTCCGCAAGACGCCGCTCGATGCCCTGCCGGACCTCTCCGACCCGCAGGTCATCATCTACACCGAGTGGATGGGGCGCAGCCCCGATCTGGTCGAAGACCAGATCACGTATCCGCTGGTCCGTGCCCTCCAGAGCACGCCGGGCACCGCGACCGTACGCGGGTACTCCATGTTCGGGATGAGTTTCACCTACGTGATCTTCGAGGACGGCACCGACATCTACTGGGCGCGCACGCGGGTGCTCGAGCAGTTGGGGCGCGTGCAGCAACTGTTGCCGCCTGATGTGTCCCCGACACTCGGTCCCGACGCGAGCGGTCTGGGATGGGTCTACCAGTACGTCTTGAAGGACAGCACCGGAGCGATGGATCTCGCCGAGCTACGGGCTCTGCAGGACTTCACCGTCCGGCCGGCGTTGCAGGCCGTCGCCGGTGTGGCGGAAGTCGCGTCGCTCGGCGGATTCGAACGCCAGTATCAAATCGTCGTCGACCCCGACCGGCTCGTGGGCTTCGGACTCACGTTGACCGATGTCACTCGATCCGTTCGCGACGCCAACGCAGAAGTCGGCGCCCGCGTGCTCGAACTGGCTGGCCGCGAGTACGTGCTTCGCGGTCGCGGCTATGTCAAGACGCTGGCGGACCTCGAGCAAAGCGTAGTGACCGTCGGCGCGGGCGGCACGCCCATCCGGCTCGGTGACGTGGCGAGTGTCCGCTTTGGGCCGGAAATACGCCGCGGCGCCGCCGACTGGAACGGCACGGGCGAGGCGGTGGGCGGCATCGTCGTGATGCGCATCGGCTCGAATGCGCTCCAGGTGATTCAGGCGCTCGAAGCCGAGATCGCCACGCTGCGCCTCCCGGACGGTGTGCGCCTGATCCCCACGTATGACCGTTCGGAACTGATCCTCGGCTCCGTCAACACGTTGAAGAACACGCTGATTCAGCAGGCGATCGTCGTCACGATCATCTGCCTCGTGTTCCTCTTCCACGCACGATCGGCGCTGATCGTGATGATTGTGCTGCCGCTCTCCATCCTGATGTCGTTCATCGGCATTCGATACCTGGGCCTGTCGTCCAACATCATGTCGCTCGGCGGGATCGCCATCGCCATCGGCGAGCTGGCCGACGCGGTGATCGTACTGATCGAGAACGCGCACGTGCGTCTCGCAGCGGCGCCGCCGGACTCGGATCGCAAACAGGTTATCCTCGACGCGTGCAAGGAGGTCGGCCGGCCGATCTTCTTCTCGCTCATGCTGATCACGGTAAGCTTCCTGCCGATCTTCACGCTGGCCGGCCAGGCCGGCAAATTGTTCACGCCTCTCGCCTACACGAAGACCTTCGCAATGTTCGCCGCTGCGATTCTCTCGATCACCCTCGCGCCGCCGCTGATGGTGCTCCTGCTGCGAGGGCGATTCCGTACCGAGGCGACCAATCCCGTCAGCCGGATCCTGAGCACGGTCTACAGGCCGATTGCGGTGCTGGTCGTGCGATTTCGGATCCTCGTGGTCGCCGTGGCGGTGCTGCTCATGTTGGCGACCGTGCCCGTGTTTCAGCGGCTCGGGTCCGAGTTCATGCCTCCGCTCGATGAGGGCTCGCTCCTCCTGATGCCGACGACGTTTCCAGGGATCGCGATTGAGGAGGCCCGGCGTGCGCTGACCGCCCAGGATCGCATCATCATGACGTTCCCCGAGATCGCATCGGTGCACGGAAAGGCCGGGCGCGCGGAAACGGCCACCGATCCGGCCCAGTTGGACATGATCGAGTCGGTCATCGCGTTGCGCCCGCGCGCCGAGTGGCCCAGGGCCTACACGCCACGCTGGTACAGCACGCGGGCACCCGATTGGGCAAAGCGGGGCCTGCGGCTCGTCTGGCCGGAGCAGCAGGCGCGCACGCTCGCGGAGCTGTCGCGGGACATGGATGCCGCGCTGCAAATGCCCGGCTATCAGATGGCGATCGCGCCGCCGATCCGGACGCGGATTGACATGCTCTCGACCGGCGTCCGAACGCCGGTGGGGATCAAGGTGTTCGGCGAGAACCTGACCGAGATCGAACGCGTCAGTGTCGCCCTCGAGGGGATGCTCCGTCAGGTGCCCGGCACCCGCAGCACATTTGCTGAGCGGCAGACCGGGCGTGAGTACGTCGACATCATCCCCAACCGCGAGGCGATCGCGCGCTACGGGCTCACAGTCCGCGACGTGCAGGATGTTGTCGAGGCTGCAGTCGGAGGCATGACGGTCTCGACAGCCATTGCCGGGCGTGCCCGCTTCTCGATCAACCTGCGCTACGCGGCCGATCAGCGCTCGGACCCGCAGGCCATCCGCCGCATTCTGGTGCCGGTCCAGTCAACGGGCAGCGTGACGGACTTCGGCGGCGGCAATGCGGGAGCCGGAGGCGGCACCCAGGGCGGCGGCACGACCACCTCCGGTGCCGGCGGCACCGGAGGTGGGATGGGCTCGATGAACGGAGGCGCTGCGAGGCCGTCCGGCGACACCTCTGGAGGTCTCGCGGCGCCGCCGATGGGCGGCGTTTCGCCGTCCCCCGATTTCATGGAGCAGTGGCGCCAGCCGGGGGCCGCCGTTCCACTCGGGCAACTCGCCGAGGTGCGCGTGACCACGGGCCCGCCCATGATCAAAGACGAAAACGGCGTGCTCGTCGGGTACGTGTTCGCCGACATCGACCAGACCCAACGCGACCTCGGCGGCTGGGTGGCCGATGCCAAGGCGATCGTGGCGTCTCAGCTCACCCTGCCCCCGGGATACCGACTGCAGTGGACTGGTCAGTACGAGTTTCTTGCGGAGATGGAAGCGCGGCTGCGGTACGTCATCCCGCTCACCCTGATGCTCGTGGTGGCCCTGCTCTATCTCTCCATGCGCGGCTGGCCGCAGACGTTCCTGGTGTTGTCCAGCTTGCCCTTCGCGGTGGCCGGCAGCGTGTGGCTGCTGGCGCTCATGGACTACAACCTGTCCACCGCGGTCTGGGTCGGGATCATCGCGGTCGCGGGCGTGGCGGCGGAGACCGGCATCGTGATGGTGGTCTACCTCGACGAGGCATTCAAAAGGTACATGCGCGAAGGCCGGATCCGCATCCCGGACGACGTCGATGCCGCTGTGGTCGA
>JANPJN010000027.1:0-3361 GCA_031425515.1 Acidobacteriota bacterium
TCCCCGCTTCAACAACAACAGGGCCGTGATGATTCGCGCGTAGGCCTGCGGCTCAGCCTGTATTTCCGCGGCAAGGGCTGACGAGAGTTTTTCGGCCCTCGCCGGTGGATCCGTCTCGACGAAGATTCGCGCCGCGAGAAATCTGATCTTCACGGCCTGGCTCGTCGCCACCGCTCTTGCGGCTGCCTCCGACGCGGCCTTGCGATCCCCGCCGAGGAGTCGTGCAAGCCCGAGGGCGGCGAACTTGCGGGCGGCCCGGTCCGGATCGCCAGACGCGAGATCAGCGGCCGCTCCCTCCGAGAAAATCCTGGCCGCGTCCGTATAGCGCCCCTCGTAAATCGCCAGATCGCCCAGGCCCGAGGCCTGGTACGACGGCCCCTGCGCGTCGCTGTTCGCCAGCGCGCGGTAGGTGTCGGCAGCGCGGGCCGCCTGTCCCTGCCCGACCTGCGCGAACGCCCGCGCCAGCGATCCAAAGAGGCCGGGTGGCTGCATGGTGGCCACTTCCTCTTCCGTCGCCTGGAAATTGCCGCTGTACGCCGCGTACAGCGCCAGGTTCAGCCTGTAGAGGGCGCGATTCGGAAGAATGCGGACCACCTGCCGCATTTCTTCGACGGCCTGCGGCATGTTGCGGAGCTGTGTCAGGCAGAGCGCAAGGTTGTTGCGCGCCGCGGCGTCCGCCGCGTAGCGCGCAATGAGGTCGGAGTACTCCTTCACGCACGCCTGGTAGTCGCTCGTCAGGAAGTAGAACAGGCCCCGGGTGCGGTAGCGCTCACGCTCGGTCATGCCGTCGAGATGACGGATGGCCTCTTTCACGTAGTTTTCGGCATCCTGCTGCCGGTCGAGATTGCGCGACGCGATCGCGAGGCCGGCGTAGGCGAGGCCGAAATCCGGGTCCGCCGCCACGGCCTTCGAGAACTGCTGCCGGGCCTGCTCGAACCGGCTTTGCGAGAGCGACTCCATGGCGGCGGCGTAGTCGCGCACGACCTCGAGCGACGTCGCCGAAAGCGTCTCCATCGCGAAGCGCTGCGCGGATCCCGACGTGTCGTCGCCGAGCGCCTTGCGCACGGAGGCCGCCAGCGTTGCCGCCACGCCGAGCACCTGCTCGCGGTCGCCGGTCCGCTGCGTCGCCGTCGCGATGACGTTGCCGGTCACGGCCTGGACGGCTTTCACCGAGACCCTGTAGCGGTCCCCCTGCCGATCGATGGCCCCCGACAACACAACGCCCAGACCCTGCTTCACGGCTATCTGCAAGGCCGCCTGCTCGTCGAGCTTCTCCGGCGGTTGCACCCCCAGGCTGCGGCGGATGGCGCTTCGATCGTACGCGCTGATGAAACCCGCCCCTTCGAGCGCCAGCTTCAGCATCGGCTCGAGCGTGCGCTCGAAGGCCGCGTCGCCGGTCCCGTTGCTGAAGTCCGCAATCAGCACGGACACCGGGTCGTGCACGACCGGCGCCTCGGGGCCCCGCGCGGCCCACCACGTGAAGCCGATCAGCGTGGCCACGACTACCGCCGCCGCGGCGCCGACGCGCCAGGTGAGCCGCCGGATCATCGGCAGGGGCTTGCCCGAGTCGTCCAGCCTCGCGAGCGCCGCGACGAGATCCGCAGTCGTCGCAAACCGCCTGGCGGGATCGGGCTCGATACAGCGCGTGACGATCCGATCGAGCGCCTCGGGGATCGAGGCATTCAGCGATCGCGGCGACGGTGGTGCCTCCTTCGTGCGGAGATTGAGCTCGGCCATCGCACTGTCGGTGCGGCTGGCACGCGTGCGCCCGAGCAGCATGTCGTACAGGATCAGGCCGAAGGCGTAGATGTCGGCCCGGTGATCGAGCGGCTGCGCGCGGGCCTGTTCGGGCGCCATGTACTCGATGGTCCCGACGACGGAGCCGGCACTGGTCTGGCCGGGCGCCGCACCCCGCAGGGCGTGACCCGACGGTGGGACGGCCGGCAGCGCGACGGCCGAGCGTGCCACGCCGAAGTCCATGATGAGCGCGTCCCCCGAGGACTCGAGCATGATGTTCGCCGGCTTGAGATCGCGGTGGATGACGCCCGCATCGTGCGCCGCCGCCAGCCCGGACGCGATCTGCCGCGCGATCGGCATCACGCGGGACACCGGCAGGCGCGGCTCGCGCTTGAGCAGCGTGGCGAGGTCCTCCCCCTCCAGGTACGGCATCGTGATGTACTTGATGCCGTCCACCTCACCCATGTCGTGCACACGGACGATGTTCCGGTGGGTGACCTTGCGTGCGAGAAGGAGCTCCTGCTTGAACCGGCGCTCGAGCATGCGTGCGGTCTCGGGGTCCGCCGCGATCTCGGGCCTGACGGTCTTGAGCGCGACGACCACCGCGAGATCCTGATCCCAGGCCTCGTACACGGCGCCCATTCCGCCGGCACCGAGCAGTTTCAGGATCTGGTAGCGGGGGCCGAGCGGGAGGCCAACGAGGTCGCTCGCGGCGTCGCCGTGCGGACGCGCGGCGCGCGGCGGTGTGGAGCCGGGCTGCATGGTGGCCACAGGCGGCGTAGTGTCCTGCGCCGGGCGGGTGGCGTCCGGGTCGGAGTCGTACGGGTCTGCCGGGAGCCCGAGACGCGTGGCGTCGGTGTCGGGGACACCCAGGCGGGTGGCGTCCGGGTCCGGAAACCCTAGGACGGTGAGGCCGGGGTCAGGACTGCCGGGCGCGCGCGTGCTGGCATCGACCGAAGTCACGCTGGAGAGGGTGCCGCAGGCCGCACAAGCGCCGGAGCCGTCCACGAGGCTCCGGCCACACCGGGAGCAGGTCATGACTTTCGTTTGTTCGCCGTCGCCGTCTGACCGAGATCTTAGGTCGGCGGGGGGTGGAAGCAAACGAAAATCGCAGGCGCCAGCGGCCTGAGGGACCAGCGTCCTGCAGCCGCGGCGTGATCAGTTGCTCAGCCGAGCGTGCAGCGTGATGCCAGTTGCTCGGCGCCGATCCAGTCGCCTGGGCGGAAGAGCACGCCGAGCGGGCCGTGCTGGACGGCATGGGCCTTCTCGGCGCACGTCCGCGTGGCCGCCTGACGCTCGGCACAGAGAACCGACACGACGTCCCCTTCGCTGTTGGTCACGCATGGCACGTGCTTCTGCACCGCGCAACACCAGATCGAATTCACCATCATGCTCGCTCTCCTGGTCTGTATCGGTCCGAAATCCCATCGTCTTCTCGTCCCACTGCCGACGGACTGGGGCGCGCGCGGCGCCGCGCGCTACCTGGAGGCTCTGGGTACCTCGACCCAGAACCAGCCGCGGATCTCTCCCTCGGCGAACCCACGGGCACGATCGGCGGGGTAGCGTTCCTGCAGCGCGGGGCCGACGCCGGGCGCCAGCACGGGGCCATGGCAGCCCGCGCAGA
>JANPJN010000028.1:0-2550 GCA_031425515.1 Acidobacteriota bacterium
CCGGCGCGATGAAGCGGTAGCCTCGCCGCGAGACGGTCTGCACGTACGTCGGCGTCGCCGCATCGTCGCCAAGCGCCTGACGAAGGTCCGAGACAGCCTGCGTCAGCGCGTTGTCGGAGACGGCCACATCGGGCCAGAGCGCCGTGAACAACGCGTCCTTGGACACGAGCGCGCCCGGACGCCCCGCGAGGTGGAGGAGCAGGTCGATAATCTTCGGCGACAGCGGCACCACGTCGGCGCCACGGAAGAGGCGGTAGGAACCCGCGTCCAGGGTAAACGGACCGAATCGATAGATCACGCGCGCTCAGCATAGCACCCGCCCCTGCTGGGCGCCGGGCCGGATTCGCACGTAGAATCGCTCGCATGCATCGCCGACAGTTCCTCGGATCCGCCGCGGCGGCCGCGATGGCCGGCACGCTGGGCGGCGCCCCACGGCTGGCCGCCCGGCAGCGCGGAGAAGTGATCAGGCCCCGACGGCTTGCCGAGGGAGATACGGTGGGGCTCGTGGCCCCTGCCAACGCCACCTTTCTGTCGGGCGAACTGCAGATTGCCGTGGAGTCGCTCGAGGCCCTGGGATTCAAGGTTGCCATAGGGCCCCACCTGCGCGATCGCCACGGCTACCTGGCGGGACAGGACAAGGATCGCGCCGCCGACATCAACGCGTTCTTCGCCGACCCCGCCGTTCGCGCGGTGCTGCCGATCCGCGGCGGCTGGGGCAGCAGCCGGGTCCTTCCCTACATCGACTTCGACAGCATCCGCCGCCATCCCAAGGTCGTCGTCGGCTTCAGCGACATCTCAGCGCTGCTGCTGGGCATCCACGCGCGAACGGGCCTCGTGACGTTCCACGGCCCGAATGGCATGGGGCGATGGGATGCCCGGTCGGTGGACTATTTCAGGCGGGTCCTGATGCTGGGCGAGGCCGTGTCGTTCGACAATCCCCGGGAGTTGTCC
The DNA here is from genome assembly GCA_031425515.1 of Acidobacteriota bacterium. Classification (GTDB taxonomy): domain Bacteria; phylum Acidobacteriota; class Vicinamibacteria; order Vicinamibacterales; family 2-12-FULL-66-21; genus JALZOC01. The sequence continues at coordinate 952 of JANPJN010000028.1, forward strand.
GACCGCAACGCACTGACCCCAGTGGACCATCGCATCCAGACCATTTCGGGCGGCCGCGCGAGGGGGCGCCTGATCGGCGGCAACCTCACCGTGCTCACGACGATCGTGGGCTCACCGTATCTGCCGGTCTGGGACGGCGCGATTCTGTTTTGCGAGGATGTCAACGAGCAGTATTACCGCGTGGACCGGATGCTCACGCAGTTGAAGCTCGCGGGCATCCTCTCGCGCATCGGCGGATTCGTCTTTGGTACCTGTTCGGAGTGCGGACCGGGCGACGACGCGTTTGGGGCGCTGACGCTCGAGGAAATCTTCGCCGACCACATCCGCCCGCTGGGGATCCCCGCCTGGTCAGGCGCCATGATTGGCCATGCGATGACGCAATGGACCCTGGCGGAAGGGATCGAGGTGGAGATCGATGCCGACGCCGGAACGATCCGGATGCTGGAACCCGCCGTCACACAGGGGTGAAAACAGCTGTCAGCTGTCAGGTGTCAGACGCACGGGCATGACCTTGCCCGAGTATTCGAGCATCTGCGTCTTCAGGTCGAGCGGGTAGGAGATGTTCACGTCGATGATCCGGCCAGAGGCGTCGCTTACCGGCTCGAGCCGGGGCTGGACGAAGCCGGTGTAGGACGGCATATTCAGTCGGTCCACGCGCGCGACGATTTCATCGCGGAGTGCGGCGTCGAAGTGCACGCCGTGGGTCTCGATGAGCTGCTTCGCCGCCTCGTAGTCCGCTTCCGCCTTGATGCGCTGCACGTCCGACAGCAGCCGACCGACGGCCGCCCGGAAGGCGGCGGCGTCGACCATCACGTAGTACGTCTTGCCGTCGCGCTGCCGGACGTCGATCGCCTCCGAGTGCGCCCGCAGCCAGCCCACGATTAGCTGGCGGTTACGCATGTGGTCTACCTCGATCTGCGTCCCTTCCCGCACGCGCCGCAACTGCACGAGCGCGTTGCGCGAATATCCCTCGTACTCCGCCTGGATGATCTCGGCATGGTCCTCTGCGGGCACCAGGCCGAGCTCGACCATGCGTGGATCCGGCAGGAAGTAGAGCGCTACGAGATCGGCGCGGGCCTCCTCGATCGCGGAGTAATGCTCCTTGAGCACCGCCTGGGGGCTGCCGTTCAGGCGCGGCGAAATCTTCCCGGATCCGTGGCCGATCACCTCGTGCAGATCGGTTGTCAGCTCCCCGGCCAGGCTGCTCCATTTCTCCGCGCGCGCGGCCTCTTCGGGCGACCACGCGAACTCTCGCCGGAACTCGAGGGACGTAGACCTGTCGTACGCCTCGTTCACGTTGGCCAGCGACACCGACTTGCTGCCGTACCGCTCGCGGATGTCCTGGTCGTTGGGCAGATTGATCCCGACCGGCGTGATTGGCGCCGACTCGCCCGACTCGACGACGACATCGATGGCGTTGGCGGTGATGCCGTGGACCCCCTGCTTGCGGTACTCGGGCGCCCACGGCATGCGATCCTCGAACCACTGGGCGTCGGCTGCCAGCCGACGGATGCCGGCGGTCTTCGCCTGATTCACGTAGTAGACCAGCGCTTCCCACGATCCCTTCATCCCGCGCGGGTCCATGTAGACCTCGACGAA
>JANPJN010000029.1:0-4522 GCA_031425515.1 Acidobacteriota bacterium
TGGGACGAGCGCTTCCGGCCGGTCAATCTGCTGGGCGGGCCCGACGGCACGCTGTACGTGGTCGACATGTACCGGGGCGTCGTGCAGGAGGCGATCTACTGGACCGACTACCTGCGGGACTACATCAAGGCGGCCGATCTGGAACAGCCGATCAAACGCGGCCGCATCTGGCGGATCGTCCACGACACGACCCGTCCGGTCCGGACCGCGCCGCTCTCGAAAGGGACCCCGGCGGATCTCGTCCAGGCGTTGTCGCATCCAAACGGATGGCGGCGGGATACCGCGCAGCGGATGCTCGTCGAGCGGGGGGCCACCGACGTAGCGCCGTCGTTGCGGGCACTGCTCGCGAAGACGAAGGACTGGCGGACGACGCTGCATGTGCTCTGGACGCTCGACGGCCTGCAGGCCCTCGAGGTCGCGGATGTGCGGCGGGCGCTGACGGACGCGTCGCCAGACGTCCGTGCGGCGGGCGTGCGGTTGTCGGAGCGCTGGCTGCGCGAGGGGGATCAGCCGTTGACGGCAGCCGTTCTGGCGCTGATGCCCGATGCGTCCTGGACCGTGCGGCGGCAGATCGGGGCGAGCCTTGGGGAGCTTCCCGCGGCCGCCCGGCTCGATCCGGCGGTCACGCTCTTGACGCGATTCGGGACCGACGCGGTGCTGGTGGACGCGACGATCAGCGGGCTGCGGGGCGCCGAAGGCGAGGTACTCGACCGTGTGCTGCAGACGCCGCGGGCCAGCGACGGAATCGATGCCGTCGCGATGCTGGCTGCCGCCGTCGCGAAGAGCGCCGATCCCTCCGCCGTGCAGCGTGTGTTGGCGAAGGCCGCCGCGAGCGGCACGCCGCCGGCGGTGGCCGGGGCGATCCTCCAGGGCCTGGATACCGGGTTGCCTTCCGTCGGGGGCGGGCGAGGGGGACGCGGAGGGCGCGGCGCCGCGCCCGTACGACTGGTGGCGCTGCCGGCCGAGCCCGTGGAACTGACGCGGCTGAGTGCGAGCGAGGACGCGGCAGGGGCGCTCGCCCGGAAGGTGGCCGCGAAGGTGGAGTGGCCGGGCAAGCCGGCGCCCGCCGTCGCCGCCGCGGTTCCGCTGACACCGGAGCAGCAGCGGCGGTATGATGCCGGGTCCGAGACGTACCGCAGTCTCTGTGTGGGGTGCCATCAGCCGGATGGGCGCGGCAAGGAGAAGATGGCGCCGAGCCTCGTGGACTCACGCTACGTGACCACGCCGGACGCCGGCGCCGCCATGCGCGTTCTCCTGGCCGGGAAGGAAGGGTCCATCGGCCTGATGCCTCCGCTCGGCAGCGCGTTGAACGACGAGCAGATAGCCTCGGTCCTCACCTACATCCGACGCGAGTGGGGGCACACGGCACCGCCCGTCGCGCCAGACGACGTGCAGGAGGTTCGCGGGTTGACGAAGACGCGCACGCGACCGTGGACCGATCCGGAGTTGCAGGCGACGGGCCGGGGCGGGCGCGCCGGGGGCGGCCGGGGCAACCAGTAGAGGGCAAAGAACCATGATGCACGCGCTCACAGCCATCCGTCTCAGCGTCGTGGCGGTGCTCCTCTTCCCGGCAGCAGCTGTCGCGCAGGGGTACCGGGCGTCGCATGTCGGAGAGGTCGTCACGCTGGAGGACACGAAGGCGCAGACGGTCGTGTCGATCCTGCCGGCGTCCGGCAACAAGGCTTTCGAGATGAAGGTCAAGGGACAGAACGTGCTGTACTTCCCCTTCGAGTCCGTGGAGGATTTCAAGGCGAAGGGTGCCGGCGGCTTCAACGGCATTCCGTTTCTCGGCCCCTGGGCGAACCGGCTCGATGAACAGGCGTTCTGGGCCAACGGCAAGCGCTACGCCTTCGACATGCAGCTCGGGAACGTGCGCGGCGCGATTCCCATCCATGGGCTGGTGACGACGACGGATCAGTGGAAGGTCGTCGAGGTGAAGACTGACGGCAAGGCGGCGTGGGCGACGAGCCGATTGGAGTTTCACCGGAGCCCGGCCTGGATCAAGCAGTTTCCGTTCGCCCACACGATCGACATGACGTATCGCCTTCAGGACGGCGTGCTCCAGGTCTCGACGAAGATCGTCAACCTGAGCATCGAGCCCATGCCGGTCGCGATCGGCTATCACCCGTATTTCCAGCTGACCGACTCGAAGCGCGAGGACTGGACCATCTCCGTCGGCGCGAAGTCGCAGTGGCTGCTGGCCGCGAACAAGATTCCAACCGGCGAGATCGAAGCCATCGAGAAGCTGTTGCCTGATCCGGCCGCGGCGCCGCTCAGGGACCTGGACCTCGATCATGTCTTCGGCGATCTCGTGCGCGACGGGCAGGGCCGCTCGGTGATGACGCTCAAGGGCAAGTCGCAGCGCCTCGACGTGCTGCTGGGCCCGAACTACAAGTCGGTCGTGATCTACGCGCCGAAGCCCACGCCGCCGCCCGCACCCGGCGCCCCCGCGCCGGCCGCCGGCGGCCGGGGCCGCGGAGCGCAGGACCGCAATTACATCTGCTTCGAGCCGATGGCTGGCATTACCGACTCGATGAACCTCGCTCAGAAGGGGCTCTACAAGGAGCTCCAGAGCATTCCCCCCGGCGGCGTCTGGGAGGAGAGCTTCTGGGTGCGGCCGTCGGGTTTCTGACGGGGGACGACTTTCTTCAGGGAACGGATTGAATGAGCGTGGCACACAAGAACGTTCTGGACAGCTTCCGGCTCGACGGAAAAATTGCGCTCGTGACCGGCGGCGCGCGCGGTCTTGGCCGGACCATGGCGACCGCGCTTGCGGAGGCCGGGGCTGACGTCGCGATCTCGGGACGGTCGGTCGAGGCCTGTCAGGAGGCGGCGGACGGAATCGCGTCGGCGACCGGCCGGCGCGCCCGGGCGTTTGCGGCCGACGTCACGAAGCTCGCGGATGTCGAGCGGCTGGCCGAGGAGGTCGAGGCCGGGCTTGGCCCGGTGGATATTCTCGTCAACAACGCCGGCATCAACATCCGCGGCCCGATTCAGCAGTTGACGGAGGCCGACTGGGATGCCGTCATCGACACGAATCTCAAGGGGCCGTTCCTCTGCGCGCGGGCGTTCGGGCCGCGCATGGTCACGCGCGGATGGGGGCGCGTCATCAACCTCGGATCGGTGCTCGGCGTGATTGCCCTGCCCGGCCGCGCGCCCTACGCCTCGTCCAAGGCCGGGATCATCAACCTGACGCGCGTGCTGGCGCTCGAGTGGGCCGGCACGGGTGTCACCGCCAACGCGATCTGTCCGGGCGCGTTCGCGACCGAGATGAACCGGCAGCTGCTCGACGACCCGGTGAAGTACAAGGAGTTCGTCGCGCAGATCCCCATGGGCCGGTGGGGCGAGCTCCACGAGCTCACCGGTGCGGTCGTGTTTCTCGCATCAGGATCGGCGTCGTACGTCACCGGCACGTCCATCTTCGTGGACGGCGGATGGATCGCCCGGTAACCACCAACCACACGGAAACCATCAGGAGTCACCCTTGTCGAAAATTTCTGTCGCTCTTCTGCTCGCGGTTACCTTTGCGGCCGGCGTCCTGCTCCGCGGCGTCGTGACGCCCTCGGTCACGCTGCAGGCGCAGTCGGACCGCGTATTCGAGCTGCGCACCTACACGACGCCTCCCGGGAAGCTCGAAGCGCTCAAGTCCCGCTTCCGCGACCACACCGTCAAGCTGTTCGAGAAGCACGGTATGACGAATGTCGGCTACTGGGTGCCGCAGGAGGGCCCGCTCGCCGAGAACACGCTGATTTACGTGATCGCGCACTCGAGCCGCGAGGCGGCCACGAAGAGCTGGGCGGCGTTCCGGACGGATCCCGACTGGGTCAAGGCGAAAGCGGCCTCCGAAAAGGACGGCCCGCTCACGACCAAAGTGGAATCGATCTTCCTCAACCCCGTTGACTTCTCGAAGCTGAAATAGCGCGTGTCAATGCTGGAGACAGGCATGAGGCGTCACCCCGCTCTGCGGCTGTTCGTCGTTGCGGCGCTTGCCGCGGTTCCCTCTCTCGCGGCGGCGCAGGCGCGAAGCGCTCCCGGCGCGGCGAAGCCGCTGGTGGTCTACGTCGTGGACACCGAGGGAGGCAAGGCGACGCTCTGGATCTCTCCGGCCGGAGAGTCGCTGCTCGTGGACACGGGTAGCCCCGGCGGGCGCGACACCGATCGCATCATGGCGGCGGTGACGGATGCGGGCCTGACCAGAATCGACTACGTTCTCTCCACCCACTATCACGTGGATCACATAGGCGGCCTCCCGGAGCTCACGAAACGCATCCCGATCGGCACGTTCATCGATCATGGGCCGTCCGTCGAGGAGCGCGAGCAGGTCGCCGGCTTCCAGCAGGCCTACGCCGCGCTCTACGGCGCAGCGAAGCACCTGGTGGTCAAGCCGGGCGATCGCGTCCCGATCGCCGGGCTCGACTGGCGCATCGTCACCGCCGGGGGCAGCGCCCTGAAGACGCCGCTGCCAGGCGGAGGGCGTCCGAATCCCTCGTGCGCGCAGTTCACGCCGAAGGACATCACCAAC
>JANPJN010000030.1:0-2989 GCA_031425515.1 Acidobacteriota bacterium
TGTAACAAGCTGGCCGCGTGCCAGAACACGCCCGGCTCGCGGACCTGCGGCGCCTGCCCCGAGGATTTCGCGGGTAACGGCTACGTCGGCTGCTTCGACGCGAACGAGTGCCCCAACGGCGACTGCACGAGCCGGTTGCCCATCGGATTCGAAGCGGCCGAACCGCCTGTCGTCACCACGTCCGGCAACGTGACCGTGGCGGCCGCCGGCGTTGATGGCGCCGTGGCCACCTTCACCGCGACCGCGCAGGACAAGGTGGACGGCAAGGTCGCGGCCTCCTGCTCGCCCGCCTCCGGCTCGAAGTTCCCGGCCGGCAAGACCACCGTGAGCTGCTGGGCGACCAACAGCCTCGGCAAGCTCGGGCTCGCCGGGCTGGTGGTCGACGTCAGCAAGTAAAACCTAGGCCAGCGCCTCGCGGCAGTACTGCAGGCACTTCCCCACTTCGACGATCGGATCTCCCGGGTACTCGAACTCGACGTTACCCGGGATGTCCCACTTGTTCTTCTCGAGCAGCTTCAACACGGCCGTGATCGGCGTGTCCCCCTGCCCCCACGGCACGTTCGCGCCGTGATCCTTCTTCCGATCCTTCAGATGCAGGTGCGTGATCCTGGCGTGGTGCTGCTGCAGGTAGGCGACCGGGTCGAAGTTCGCCGCCGTGAAGTGGCCGATGTCGAGATTGATCGCGTGATACTTCGACGCGGCCAGGATCGTCGCGAAGCTCTCGGGCGTCGCCGTCTCGTCCGGGTCGGTCAGGTTGTCGTGCCCGTGAAACGCGAGCGGGATTTGATGCTTGTCGGCAAACGGCGCCGTGCGCTTCGCCATGCTCACCTGCGTTGACGTCGAGATCGCCTTCACCCCGAGCGCCTTCGCCATCATGAACGCGTACTCGATCTCGTCGTCTTTTGTATTACGCACGTTCATGTTGAAGCAGAGCACGCGCAGGTTGATGCCCGCGTCCGCGATCTTCTTCTTCACCGGGGCGAACGTCGCCGCCGTCGCGGACATGCGCCACGCCCGCAGCGCCTCCGCGCGGGCCGCCGCCTCGGCCTGCTCCTCTGGCGTCAGCACACGGCGTCCCCCGCCCTGACGTCCGGCGGGCGGTCCCCCGGGAGCCCCCGGCGCCGGCCCCGCACCGGGAGCGGCTCCTGGCGACGCAGCCGACGGAGATGCGCCGGGCGCAGCCGTCGCACCGGCGCCACTCGCGGCCGGAGCGGCAGGCGCGGCCCCGCGGCCCCGCCCTCCGGGCGTCGGCGGCGGAATGGGCGCGCCGGCAAGCATCTCGGCATGGTTCGACATCAGCTCCATCTCGTTCAGACCAATGGTCTGATACGCCTTGATGATGTCGTCCGGGTTCGGAATCGATCTGAAGCTGTAGGTGATGGCGCCGATCTGGACGCCCTTGATCTTCGAGTCCACGACGGCGAACGCGTGGAGATCCGCCAGGGCCAGCGTCGCCGGCAACCCGGCCAGCGCCAGCTTGCCGAAATCCCTGCGCGAGTACAGAAATCTATCCGTGTCGTTGATCGCCATGCCTGAACCTCTCCCGCTGTAAACCGGCCTGATGTAAGCCGGCCGGGCCGGCTCCCGTGTCCCCCGGCTCGCGCCCGGGTCGCATCCTACCCCGGATCATTCCCCTCTGTCGCCGGGCGCAGCCCCGGATCCCCTGCGGCGCACGATCCACGCCTTTCCGGCCAGCAGCGCGAGCCCGGGCAGCGCGATCGCTCCCACGAAGGTCAGCAGAAACGATCCCGCCTGCATCGAGAACGCCCCCACGGCCGCATACGCCACCGCAATCCCCAGATTCGCCAGCGTCGTCAGCCACAGAAACGGCCCAAGCGGCGCCCGGACCAGGCCGGCCAGCACCACGCTCGACTCCGCCAGCACCGGGATCGGGCGGCACACCGCCATCGCCCACGCGCCATGCCGGTCCATCACGGCTCCCGCGCGTTTGAGACCGTCCTCCCCCACCAGCCGCCGGGCAGGCGCCGCCGCATAGACGCCAAACGCATATCCGATGGCGCAGCCCAGGTTCATGCCGATCCAGATCACGAACACCCCCGGCCAGAATCCGAGCAGCACGCCGGCCCCGGTGGAGACGATGCTGGAGGGGATGGGGAGGAAGACGTCGAGCGCGAGCAGCGCGCCGATGGCGCCGGCGGTCGCCCAGCCCGACGCGTGGCCCTGCGCCAGCCAGGTGGCGAGCCGCTCGAACTGCGGTTCGAAGAGAACAAACGGGACGATCACGATCGCCACGAGGGCGACCCAGAGGATCGCCCAGCGAAGCCGGGACGAAGTCAGCAACCTATGACCATCAGAAATCGAAATTGTCGATGTTTGCCTTCGTGAACATCGTCGGCGCGCCCAGCACGATCTCCGTACCTTTGATCTGAATCGTGCCCAGCCGCCCCGCGTCGAGCGACTGCGTGCCGGGTGGGATCTTGTTCTGCGTCAGCAGCGATCCGGCGAGCACTGCGAGGTATCCGAGGTCGCGGGTGTTCCAGAGCACCACCGTCTGCACCCACCCGTCGTGCACGTAGGGCTTGTTCATGTTCGGCAGCGACAACCCGATGACGTTGACGTCGCGGCGGCCGGCCTGACGCACCGCCTCGGCCGCGCCTGGGACCGCGGGAGCGGAGATCGCCATCACCAGCTTCACCGCCGGAAAGACGCGCATGATGGTCTGCGTCTCGGCAAACGCCTTGTCCCGGTCATCGTCGCTCGGCCGCACGGTCGCAAGCTTGAGGTTCGGATACTTGTCGGCGAGGCGCTTCTTGATGAACGCGATCCACTCGTTCTGGTTGGCAGCGCTCAACGCTCCAGTGATGATCGCGAACTCACCCTTGCCGCCGAGAATGCGCGCGGCCTCGTCGGTGAGCGTATTGCCGATCCCCTCCGACGTTGCCTGATTGACGAAGTAGTCGCGCGCGTCGGGGTCCGCGTCCGAGTCCCACGTCACGACATGGATGCCCCGCTCGCGCGCCTTGCGCAG
>JANPJN010000031.1:0-6035 GCA_031425515.1 Acidobacteriota bacterium
GGAGCGGAAGGATTTCATCGTCGCCGAAGGCGGCCGGCCGCGCCCGATCCTGGATTTCAGCGCGCAGGTGGACGGGCCCGTCAAGGTCGCCATCCTGTTCGACATCAGCGGCAGCATGCGGATCGGGACGAAGGCGGAGGACGCGCGGCAGGCGGCGCTGCACCTGCTCGGGGCCTTTCGCGCGAACGACGAGGGGGCGGTCTTCGCGTTCGATACCCGCCTGGACCGTGTGACAGGGTTCACGTCCAACGTACAGAAGCTGGAAGCGTCGCTCACGCGCGTCGATACGCCGTACGGCCAGACGTCGATGTACGACGCGGTCGCAGAGACGGCGCGTGCCGTCGCGGTGGCGGGATCGGGGAACGGTCGTTTTCCCCAGCGGAGCGCCGTCGTCGTGCTCACCGACGGTGTGGATACGCACAGCCGGTTGACGCCGGAGCAGGTGTCGGGCCTCGCGAGCGGGATCGATGTGCCGGTTTACATCATCGCGGTGATGTCCCCCATCGACGATCCGACGGAAGACGGAGCGCAGGCGGAAGTGATCGGGCCGCTGGCCAACCTTGCGCGCTGGACCGGCGGGGAGTACTTCGCCGTCAGTGCGCCGGCGCGGGCGAGCGTTGCTGCGCGGCAGATTATCGAAGAGTTGCGTCACCAGTACGTGCTGGCGTTCGAAGCTTCCACGGCGCCCGGGTGGCGTCCGCTGGAAGTGCGGGCGCGCGATCGGGACCTCGTCGTGCGGGCGCGCGCCGGCTACACGGTGGCAGGAGCGGTCGGGGAAGTGGAATGAACCGGCGCCGCGCGTGCGGCCCGTTCACGGCAATTATCACAGTCGTCGGATTCACAGTCGTCGGAAACCCAGCCCGGAGGACAAGATGAAGAAACTCGTGCTCGCCGTACCGGTTCTTGCGCTCGCGCTCGGCGGTACCACCGCCTGCGCGACCAAGAAGATGGTCAAGACCCAGGTCGGAGAAGTGAACGGCAAGGTGGAGACGCTCTCGAAGACGGTCGAGGAGACCCAGGAGCGGACCCGCACCAACGAAGGACGCATCGGCGAGGTTGACCAGCGCGCGGTCGCCGCCGGCCAGCGTGCCGACGCGGCGAACAAGAGCGCGTCCGAAGCGCGCGCCGCTGCCGCCGCGGTCAACACTCGCGCGGACGACATCGAGCGCTCGTCGAAGCGACTCGTGTACGAGGTCACGCTCAGCGAGGACAAGGGCGGCTTCAAGTTCGGCAAGGCCGTGATGCCCGACCAGGCCAAGGCCGACCTCGACGCGCTCGTGCAGAAGCTGAAGTCCGAGCCCAACGGTGCGTACATCGAAATCGAGGGGCACACGGACAACGCGGGTTCCGCATTGGTCAACCACAAGCTCGGTATGGACCGCGCGGAAGCGGTGAAGCGCTATCTCTACGACCAGCACCAGGTGCCGCTTCACAAGATCAACGTGATCAGCTACGGCGAAGAGAAGCCGATCGCGCCGAACAAGACTCGTGACGGCCGCGCGCAGAACCGCCGCGTCGTCATCAAGGTCCTGACCTAAACGGCCTTCGCGGATCCGCGCCTGTGCGCGTGGATCCGCGCCGGCCCGGTGGACCGGGAGCGGAGCGCAGGCCGTCCCGCCGGAATGGTCCGGCGGCGGCAGCCGCGGCTGACGTCAGCACTTTCGCAGGGTGTTTCGCGTTCCGCTTCCGGTCGATCGTGTGTGCCCGGCGCCGCTTGTCGGCGCCGTTCGTTTGTTCCCGCCCCTGTCGCCACCCCGCCCCGAGATTATGTTTTTTCCCAGAGATTCGATGGCACAATACGCGTGCGATGGGCCGTTGTGAGGCCCGAGGGAGGTTGGATGCAGCCGTACGGCCCCGCCGTACTCCGCCTGGCGGTCGGCTCGGTCTTCCTCGCGCACGGCGCCCAGAAACTCTTTGGCGTGTGGGGCGGCGGCGGAATCGGCGGGACGACCACCTTCTTTTCGCAGCTTGGCCTGTCGCCGGCGCTCCTTCTCGCGGTGATCGTCGGCGCCCTCGAATTCGCGGGCGGCCTGCTGTTGATGGCGGGGGCGTTCACGCGGGTCATGGCCGTGGCGCTCGCCGCGGACATGGCGGTCGCCGTGTGGAAGGTACATCTGGTCAATGGATTCTTTCTGAACTGGAACATCGTGCCCGGCCGCGGGCATGGCGTCGAGTTCAGCCTCGTGCTGCTGGGCGCCCTGGTCGCTCTTGCGCTCGGCGGACCTGGCGCCATCTCGGTGGACGGGTATCGCGAGCGATCCGCCGAGACCCGCGCCTACGGTCGGTCGCGGCTTCGGGCAGGGCGCGTGTGACCGTCCCAAGCGTTCGCCTCGGCGGCGCCATCATCACCAATCCCTCCAAAATGTTCTGGCCGGACGACCAGATCACCAAACTGGATCTCGCGAGGTTCTACTCGCGCATCTCCGCCCAGATTCTGCCGTGGATGAAGGGACGCGCCGTGACGCTCGAGCGGTGCCCCGAGGGCATGGGCAAGGCCTGCTTCTTCCAGAAGCAGGCGCCTGCGAACCTGGCCCCCGATATCCCGACCGTCAGGATCCCTGCGCCGTCAGCCGGACACGACGTGGACTATATCGTCGGCGGCACGCGCAAGACGCTGCTGACGCTGGTGAACCTGGGCTGCATCGCCATGCACGTCATGGACAGCCGGATCGATCAGCTCGAGAAGCCGGACTGGCTCGCCTTCGATCTGGATCCGGCGGACGGATTCCCGTCGGCGGCCCGCGCGGCGCTGCTGCTGCGCGACAAGCTCGAAGATCACGGTCTCGAGCCATACGTGAAGACGTCCGGCGGCCGCGGGCTGCACGTCTTCGTGCCGCTCCGGCGTGGCGCCGTGCAGGAACAGGTGCGCGCCTACGCGTCGGCGATTGCGGCCGAGATGGCCGCGGAGCATCCCGCGCTCGTCACGACCGAGACACGCAAGGCCCGTCGCCGCGCACCGGTGTACCTGGACGTGATGCGCAACGCGGCTGGACAGACCGTCGTGCCGCCGTTCTCGGTCCGGTGGCGCCCTCGGGCGCCGGTCTCGATGCCGCTCGACTGGGGCGAAGTGAGCCCGCGGCTCGATCCCAACGTCTTCACCATCAGGACTGCTGAGCGGCGGATGGGCGCAAAGGCCCCGTGGTCCAGCTTCTTTGGCCGGCGGCAGACGCTGCCCCGCGTCTGACGCGCACATCATGGAGATGCACGACCGCGCGGTCCTCATCACAGGCGGCCGGCGCATCGGCGCGGCGGTCGCGGCCGATCTCGCCGCGCGCGGCTTCGACGTCGCGCTCTCGTTCAACCGATCGCGCGCGGAAGCGGAGCAGGCCTCGGCCGCCATCCGCGCCACCGGCCGGCGCGCGTTTCCGATCCAGGCCGACCTCTCGGACGGCGCGGCCTGCGCGCGGCTCGTAGACGAGGCGGCGCGCCAGATGGGCCGCCTGGACGTGCTCATCAACATGGCGTCGGTCTACCGATCTGTCCCGCTCGCCGACACCGACGAGGCGTTGTGGGACGCGGTCGTGAACGTCGATCTCAAGGCCTCGTTCCTGTGCGCGCGGGCGGCGGCGCCGCACCTCCGGGCCGCGGGCGGCGGCCGCATCATCAACTTTTCCGACTGGACCGCCGTCAGTGGCCGTCCGCGGTACACCGGCTTCGTGCCGTACTACGTCGCCAAGCGCGGGATCATCGGGCTGACCGAGGCACTGGCGCTCGAGCTCGCGCCGGACGGCATCCTCGTCAATGCCATCGCGCCGGGGCCCATCCTCGCGCCTCCGGACACGTCCCCGGACGAGCACGCCGCGGTCGAGGCCTCCACGCCGCTCGGACGCTGGGGCGGGGAGGGGGAAATCGTCAAGGCGGTGGCCTTCCTCCTCGACTCGGACTTCGTCACGGGCGAATCGATCCGGGTGGACGGCGGCCGGCACGTCCGGTAGCGCGCGCTCTGTCTGCTACCATGGCGCGATGGTTCAGCCTTCCTACCGGGCCGGGGGATCCATCGAGGATTTCTGCCGCGCCTGCAAGACGGATCGGATGCACACGGTGGTGGTCGTCGATCCCGACGGCCAACCCCTCCGCGTGGTCTGCGGCTTCTGCCAGAGCGAGCACAACTTCCGCGGCGGACCGCGTGTCGGCCAGGAATCGCGCGTGGCGAGCTGGGGCGGCGACATCACGTCGGCGCGGCGCGAACCGGTCAGGCGGGACGCGAAGAGCGAGCGGGAGCCGTTTCCCCTGGTCAGCGAGCGCGAGCGCACGGCCCCGGCCATGAGCGAGGAGTCCGGCATGGACATCGAGATGATCCTGAGGCGCGTGATTCGGGAAGAAGCCGGAATCACGGCGGTGGCACCGGCGGAGAAATGGCGCGACGGCCATCTCGTGCTGCGGCCCGGCAATCCCGCGCTTCAGGAGAAGAGCTGGCCCATCGAAACGTTCTTCCACAAGATCGTGATGCTGAGGAACCGGCTGCGGACGCTCGAGCAGCAGGTCAACGCGGCGGAGATGCCTGAGGACGTCAAGGTGAAGCTGCAGGGCTACATCAGCGGCTGTTACGGATCGCTGACCAGCTTCAACGTGCTCTTCGCAGACGAGGACGACCAGTTCAAGGGCGCCGGCGGGGCCTGACGCGCCGTCAGGGCCCGGTATCGAGTGCGCCCACCCCGGCCAGATCGAGAATGCGCTGCAGGGTGTGCGCCGCCCGGTGCACCGGCAGATTGCTCACGTAGAAGTGCCGCACGCCGGCGTCGGTGAGCGCCCGAATGGAGCGCGCACAGATCTCCTCGGGCGTCGCGCCGGCCGTGAACTCCGCCGTCAATGCGTCGATCGGCACCGGCAGGAACCCGCCGAGTGCGTTGAGCGTCTTCGGATTCGCGGATCGATAGTAGAAGACCCCGAACAGCCCCGGCAGCGACAGACCCCGTCGCGCGGCTTCCGCCAGGAACCCCTCCACCTGCGCGAGACTGTGGTGCGACACAATCTGCGTGAGGTAGAACTCCGCCGTGGCTTCTTCGGCGAGCAGGTGCCCGACCTGCGCCGCGGCAGCCGCATGGGGATTGGCCCATCCTCCGAGCGAGAGACTCGGCACGCGCGCACGGATTTCACGGCGAAGCTGCCAGGCGTGCTCGAGGCACCGGGCGGCGCCGACGCTCTTGTCGCCCCCCAGCACCACCAACGCGTCGAACCCCTGATCCCTCGCCCGATCCGCGTAGGCGAGGCAGTAGTCGAGCGGATGCTTGCAGGTCAGGAACGGCACGACCCCCGATCGGGGCACGTCGCTTCCCAGATTGATCACGAGATGACGCAGGTTGTCTTCCTCTTTCGATCCGACGGCGCTGTCGGTCAGGAAGACGAACGTGCCGGTGCGCGTGAGGTTCCGCACAGCGTGATACGTGTCGATCCACGCATCCATGCTCGCGGCCGTCTGGAGCTCGGCGCGCGGCGGGCGCAGCTCCGCGGCAACCACGGGGCGGCCGGCGCGCAGATTGTCGAGAAGGGGCTGCATCGAGAGGGATTGACCTGCCGCACGATTATACTGAACTCGTGCCCTCCATCACCTTTCTTGGCGCTGCCCGTACGGTCACCGGATCGAAGTACCTGCTCGACACCGGCAGCGCGAAGGTGCTCGTGGACGCCGGCCTGTTCCAGGGGCTGAAGGAGCTGCGCGAACGCAACTGGCAGCCCTTCCCCGTGCCCGCACAGAGCATCGACGCCATCGTGCTGACGCACGCGCACCTGGATCACTGCGGCTACCTGCCGCGACTGGTCGCCCAGGGTTTTCGGGGCAAGATCTTCTGCACACCCGGCACCCGGGATCTCTGCCGGATCGTGCTCCCGGACTCGGGCCGGATCCAGGAGGAAGACGCGGCAAACGCGAATCGACACGGCTACTCGAAGCATGCCCCCGCTCTTCCGCTCTACGGTGAAGCGGATGCGTTTCGCGCCGTGTCACAGCTCCAGCCGGTCGGGTACGACCGCCCGGTGCCGATCGCGCCGGGTGTGGAGGTCGAGTTCACCAATGCCGGCCATCTCCTCGGGTCGTC
>JANPJN010000032.1:0-50724 GCA_031425515.1 Acidobacteriota bacterium
TCGCCGCCGGTGATCGGCGAAAGGCGGCCGATGCCTTCGTCCGCGTGTATTACGAGTTCCCTCTTTCCGAGGCGGCGACTGTCGCGGGCGCGCAGCTTGCCGGGCTCCAGGATCAGGGGCCCCGCACCAGCGTCAAGCTCGATCTCGCCCGCGCCCAGCTTCTCTTCGGCGCCCGTCGCTACACCGATGCCCGCGCCGCCTTCGACGGGCTGCGGGGCCGGACGGACGGAGACGACAGGGAGCTGGCCGACCTCCGTGTCGCGGAGTGCGATTTCAACCTGAAGCGCTACGCCGCGGCGCGCGATGGAGTCGCTCCCTATCTGGAACGGGCCTCACGCAAGGCCGAAGCGCGCTTCTTCCATCTGAGCAGCCTGCGCGAGCTCGGCGACCACGCGCAGTACATCGCCCTCACGCGCGCCCTCGTCGCCGAGTTTCCGGACAGCTCCTGGGCGGAGGACGCCCTGAACAACCTCGCGACGCACTACATCCTGACGAGCGACGACACGCTCGCGACCAGGACGTTCCGCGAGATGTACGAGCGGTTCCCCGCGGGACAGCGCGCGGAGCGGGCCGCCTGGAAGTACGGGTGGGCCAGCTACAAGAGCGGCGACTACGCGGAAACCATCCGCGTGTTCGAATCGGCGTCGCTCGCGTTCCCGCGCTCCGACTACCGCCCGCCGTTTCTCTACTGGGCGGCGCGCGCCCACGCCAGGCTCGACGCCGCCCCGCAGTTCGACGCTCGGCTGCGTCTGGTGCACACCGACTACGCCAACTCCTACTACGGCCGGCTGGCCGGACGTCAGCTCGCGGCCCGCGCCAGGGGGCCCGAGGCCGCGGGCGTCCGACTGGCCTCGCGCGAGCCGGCGCCCGACGCCGCGCCACCCTCAATCACTCCGCCTGCGGAGCCGCTGCCGACCGACGCCGTCATCCGCCTGCTCCTCGCCAACGGGCTGTACGACGATGCGCTGGGGGAGGTGCGATTCGCGCAACGGGCGTGGGGCAACGCACCCCGGCTGGATGCCACCGTCGCGTGGATTTACCACGAGAAGGGGGAGCTGCGTCGCGCGATCTCGATGATGCGGCGGGCCTACCCCCAGCATCTGACCGCCGGCGGACGGCAGCTTCCGCCGGAGATCCTCGCGGTCATCTACCCGCTGGCCTACTGGGACGCCATCCGTCGGCATGCGGCCGCGCACGGCCTCGATCCCTTCGTCGTCGCGGCGCTCATCGCGCAGGAGTCCACCTTCGAGCCGGAGGCCAGATCCGTCGCCAACGCCTGGGGGCTCATGCAGATCGTGCCGGCGACCGGCCGGCGCCTCGCGAAGACGTCCGGCCTCCGCGGCTTCACCACCAGTTCGCTCACGAACCCCGAGATCAACATCCGGCTCGGCACGCTGTACTTCGCGCGGCTGGTGAAGCAGTTCGGCGGCACTTACTACGCGCTCGCCAGCTACAACGCCGGCGAGAGCCGTATCGTCCGGTGGAAGGCGGAGCGTCCGGGGCTGGACGAGGATGAATTCATCGACGACATCCCGTTTCCGGAAACGCAGAACTACGTGAAGCGGATCCTCGGCACGGCCGAGGACTATCGCATGTTGTACGGCCCGCGTGGCATGATCGATCCGGCTTCGGCGCCTGGGTCCGCGTCCATTCGCACGAGCGAGCCGGACCGTCCCGCCGTCAGCAGGGCGCCTGCGAAGAAAACCCCCGCGAAGCAGGCCTCCGCGAAAAAGCCCGTCCCGAAGAAGAAAGTCCCGGCCCGCCGCGCGCCTCGCCGGAGGTAGCCCGCCCTCCAGGCACCGCCCCGACGACGGACGCTGACGCACACCGTCAGGGAAACGACACGATCTCGAACAGGCTCATGTCCGCATCACTGGCCAGCGGCCGGAGATGCCTGGCAAATGGACGCAGTTGCTCGCGCACGTCCGCGGCGCGCGGCCCGAACATGTTCCAGTGCACGCCGATGTAGCGCACGCGCCGCCGCTGCAGCACCGCGAACGCATCGTCTGACGGGAACGAGTCGAGCACGTACGCCGCCTCGCGGAAATCGAGTGGGATGTGATCGCTGTAGCCGTTGACGAGCGGCATCCAGTGCGAGGCCGACAGCACCATGTACTGGGCGTGGAGTGGGAACGCGACGCGCTCGCCGTAGAACGGGAACTCGGCGACCGGGCCCTTCGGCATCTGCGCCAGCATGGCGTACGGCGAGGGGACCGGCAGCGCCCGCTCCCAGGGAAACGGCAGCACGTTCAACTCCGCAACCCCCGCGAGCACCAGCACGACTCCGCCGATCGCCGCGCGCATCGGAGGGAGGCGAAGCCTCGCGAGCGCGAGCGCCGCCAGGACGGCGAGCGCGAACGGCACCACCAGGCCGAAGCGCGACGGGGCACGGAGAAACGTGAACAGCGGAATGGCGTGGAACAGGAGCGTATACAGCCCGGCGGCCGGACCGAACGATGCCCAGAAAGCCAGCGCGCCGAGCGAGCCGTAGAGCACGGCGGTCTCGCGCGCGGCCGCGGGCGCACGACCTTCCGGAGTGCGATGCCGCAGGCCGATCACGAGCCCCCCGAGACCCAGCGAGACCAGGAGGAGTCCTGGGAAGAGCACCTCGCCGCTGCGCCATCCGAGGTCCATGGCCACGCGCGTGATCCACCCGTGTGCGTGCGCCGGTGACGCCAGGTAGCTGGCCGTCGTCGCCGAGTACCGCGCCGCGTCGCCTATGGTCCGCCGGAACCCCGCGTCCTGCTGGATGCCGATGTAGGGGAGGAAGAAGGGCAGCACGCAGAGCACCGAGGTCGCGGCCGCGATGGCGACCGCCGTCCAGTAGGGGCGCACGCGCCACAGGCTCCTGCTGACGGCGAAGAAGATCGCGCCGTACCCGACCATCAGGCCCGCGAAGATGCCGTAGTACGCGCAGGCCAGTGCCTGCGCGGCGAGCGTCAGGCCTAGCAGCACGCCACGCCACGGCGTCGGTGCGTCGGCCACGCGGTGCAGCGCCAGCATGGCGAGCGGGATGCCGCCGGCCATCAGCAACTGGATGTGCGGCATGTGCGAGAAGAAGTACGGGCAGAAGCCGAAGAGCACCGCCGAGACCGCCGCCGCCGGCGTGCTGCCCGAGAGGCGGCGCGCGAGCAGGAAGGTGCCCAGTAGCGTCGTGACGAAGGCGAAGACCAGAGCCGTGTTCAGCGTCGCGTACGGATTCCTGGTGAGCCACCAGGCGGGGGACGCGATCACCCCGCCGAGCAGGTTCGCTTCCGAGAAGGCCAGCGCGTTGGTATGCGGGTGGAAGATGTTGGCGTCGAGCAGGTGGGCCGGATCCGCCACGACGGTTCGCGCCACCCACGAGATGTTCCAGATGGCGTACAAGCCATCCATCGTCTGGGTGCGCCCGAGGCGCCCGAAGCCGGCGGCGAGCGGCCAGGTCATCACGATGACCAGCGCCAGTGCGGCCGCGCACCCCGCGGCGGCGCGCCACGCACGCCCCGCGATGGTGTCCGGAGGTCGCTCCATGTAGAATGCCGGACATTCTAACGCCAATACGCCTCCCTGTATCCGTGTCCTCCCTTGCCACCAGTTCTCTCGCGCTGATCGCCGCCGCCTCGGCGTGGGTGTCGCAGGGCACGATTGCGGCCTCGGTTGCCGGTGGCCCGCGCGTGGCGGCGCTGCCGCTGTCGGTCCCGTCGATACTGATCGTGGCTGCGGCCGCGGCCTCCGTCGTCGCGGTGCGGCGGGCCGGCGCGTCACTCGCGCCGCTCTGGCTGCTGACACTGGTGTGGCTCCCGTGGCTCCCCGGGCCGATGCCCCCTGCGTGGCTGATGTGGTCGGGCCCTCTCACCGTCCTGGTCTGGATCGGGATCGTCGTCGCGGTGCTGGCCGGGGCCGGCGGCGTTGCCACACGCGCACGGTGGCGGGCGTGGGATGCGATGGTGCGTCGCCCCCCGCTGGCCGCATTTGTGCTGGCGTTCGGCGTCTACGCGGTCGCGGCCTGGCAGGTCTCGCCGTCGATACCGGGCGGCGATGAGCCGCACTATCTGATCATCACGCAGAGCCTGCTGACGGACGGCGACATCCGCATCGAGAACAATCATCGAGCGGGGGACTACCGCGCCTACTTCGCCGGCGACCTCTCGAAGCCGGACTACCGCAAGCGCGGTCGCAACGGCGAGATCTACTCGATCCACGCGCCGGGCCTGCCAGTACTGATTGCCCCCGCGTTTGCCCTCGGCGGCTACCGGGGCGTCGTCCTGTTCCTGCTGATCGTGGCCGCGGCCGGCAGCGCGCTCGCGTGGCATCTGGCCTGGCTGGTCACGCGGCGCATCGACGCGGGGTGGTTCGGGTGGGCGGCCGTCACGTTCTCGACCAGTTCGGTGTTTCACAGCTTCACCGTGTATCCGGATGGGCCGGGCGGCGTGCTCGTGCTGACCGGTGTCTGGGCGCTGCTGCGGGCAGAGCAGGACGCCGGGAGCGGGGATGAGCGCACGGCGCCGTGGCTCGCGCACGGCGCGGCGCTCGCGTTGCTGCCCTGGGTCCACACACGGTTCGCGCTGATCGCCGGAAGCCTGGGGGCGCTGCTCCTTCTCCGGCTCGGCACCAATCGCAACGCGGCCGGCAAGGCGGTGGCGTTTCTCGCCGTCCCCGCGGTGAGCGCGCTCTGCTGGGTAGGGTTCTTCGTCGGCGTGTACGGTTCCCCGGATCCGTCGGTGCCCTACGCCAACGAGGAAGGATCCGCCAGCTTCATCCCGGGCGGTCTGGCCGGGCTCTTCTTCGACCAGCGCTTCGGCCTGCTCGCGTACGCGCCTGTGCTGCTGTGCTGCTTCGTCGGGTTGTGGCAGATGGTCTGGCGCCGTCCTTCCCGGCGACTCGGAGCCGAATTGCTGTTCGTCCTCGTCCCGTACCTGCTGGCGGTCACGCATTTCGCCATGTGGTGGGGAGGCACGAGCGCGCCGGCCCGATTCTTCGTGCCGATGCTGCCGATGCTCGCCATCCCGGCCGCGGTCACGTGGACGGCCAGCGGCCGCACGACCCGGGCCGCCGCGCTCGGCGCCCTCGTGCTGACGATATTCGCGGCCGCGGCGCTCGTGCTCGTCGATGGCGGCCGTCTGGCGTACAACGTGCGTCAGGGCTACGCGCTCTGGCTCGAGTGGCTCAGTCCCTCCACCGATCTCGGCCGCGGGCTGCCGGCCTGGTGGCGCGGCAGCGACGCGATCCTCTATCGCGACATCGGGGTGTGGGGGGTCGCCTTCGCGGCCGCCTGGGGGATCATGCGCGCACTCGAGGGCACGCGGTGGACGGCCACACGGGCCGCGCTCGCCACCGCAACTGCTGCGGTGTATGCGGTCGCCGCGATGGCGTCGGTGACGGTGCTGTGGCGATTTGTCGGCGTCCGCGGATCCAGCGACACTCCCTCGCAGCTGTCGCTGCTTCGCCGGGTCGCATCAGAGCCCCGCCTGCTGGCGTTTGAACTGCCAGGGCTCCACCGGCTGGCGGCGCTCGACGTTCCGGGGATGCTCTCGATTGAGCCCGCCCCCTCCACGACGCTCGGCGGCGCCGGCCCGAACGACCGGCCGCTTTTCCAGATTGCGGGCGTTCCGGCGGGCCGGTATCGGCTGGACCCGGAGGGCCCGAACGTCTCGGGGTGGCTGATGGTCGGGATCGGCCGCGACCAGTTCTCGCTGCAGAGCGGACCGCTCTCCCGTGCGCCCGTTCCCATCCTCATGGACTTTCCCGTGGACGTGCGGGCGATCGTCGTCCGGGGCGACGAACAGGCACGGCGGTCGATTCAGTCGCTGCGCATCACGCCGCTGTCGATCGTGCCCCCCGGTGCCAGGTTCGCGGCCGGGCCTGCCCGTCAGGCGGTGCGGTACAGCGGCGGCACGGCCTACTTCCTGGACGACCGCAGCTTCGCGGAGCCGGAAGCCTTCTGGGTCGGTGGCGGCCGCACGTCTTCTGTGGTGCTCCAGCCCGAGACCGATGTCCGCGCGGTGGCAGTCATCGTGCGGAATGGCCCGGTCCAGAACCACGCGATGCTGGCCGCCGGTGCATGGACCGCGGACCTCACCCTGGCGCCCGGGGAAGAACGGCGCCTCGACGTTCCGCTCGAGGCCGGTCGTCGGGCGGCTCTGGTGACGATCGCCGTGAGTGGCGGCTTCCGTCCGTCTGAGATTGACCCGTCCAGCCGCGACACCCGCTTCCTCGGCCTGTGGGTCCGGATCGTGAACTGAGCCGCCGCTGGACTGCGGAGCTGAGGGGAGCGGAGGAGGAAGACCAGAGTCAAACACGGATGACACGGACAGGCGCGGAGGGATCACGCCGGTGCCGTCGAGGGTCCGCTGACTGGCCGCTTCGCGCGGCAACGGCCAGGCAGGGCTGTTAGACGACTCCGTGTCCGTCCGTGCTCGTCCGTCACATCCGTGTAAGAGCGGAGCGGCTCAGAAGCGGACGACGCCGCCGAAGTAGAGCCCCTTCAATTGCAGGTTCCCCTCGTCCTGCTCGATCTTGTAGAGGACGTCGAAGGACCGATAACCCACCTGCGCCCCGACATTGTTCGTGAAGTTGACGGTGCCGTAGAGGTCGAAGTCGTAGTACTTCGCGCGGTAGTCGGCATCGACGCTTTCGGGCAGCTTGATGCCGCTGAACTCTCCCGTGATCGAGATGTTCGGCACGACATACACGCGGGCGATGCCGCCAATCGCCGGGATCGGCGCGCGGGCCCTGGCGAACTCGCTCGCGAAGAAATTGCTGAGGGTCGCCTGCACGTCGGTGTACTTGGCCTCGAGAATGAGCCCGACGAAGCCGCGGTCACGGCTGATGAAGTCGTACTCGTACCCGAATCGGTACGCCTTCCACTGCAGGTTCGTCGTCACGGGCAACGTGACCGGAAATTTGATGCCGTTGAATACCACCTCGGCGGTGAGCTGCCCTTCGGCGTCGTAGGTGATCGGCGTGTACTCGAAACGGAACTTGTGCTTCTTCGCCGGACGCAGCACGACCTTCATCTGCCGGAAGCGCTTCTTCGCGATCCCCAGATCGTTCACGAAATCGATCTGGGAGCCGACGATGCCCAGCGATTCGCTGCTGATGATGATGTCGGGGGTCGGGTTCCACAGGGCGCCCGTGAACTCGACGTGGTAGCGCTCGCCGGTGGCCGCCTCGGAGGCCCCCTTCACCGAATACTGGGCGTGCGCCGGGGCCGCGCCAAGCGTCAGGCCCAGACACAATACGGATATCGCTGCAGCACGTGTGCGCATGAGTCTTCTCGCCCCGGATGGGTTCAGTGGAAACGAGGCCCTGCCGCGGGAGGGCCGGGGTGCCTGCTGGGATAGGCTCGTCGAGGATAGCACATCGGCACGCGCTGCTATACTCGATCGAGATGGGCCGCGCGTTTCGCCGTCTCTTTCCCTTCGTCCTCCGCTACCGCCGCCAGTTCCTCCTCGGCCTGCTCTGCGTGGTGCTGTCCTCCACGTTCCAGCTGCTGGGACCGTGGGTGCTGAAGTACGCCATCGACGACCTCGGCCAGGCGGTGACCCGCCAGAAGCTGGTGTTGTATGCGGCACTGATTCTCGGTGTCGCCTGCGTGCGGGGGCTCTTCCTCTTTCTCATGCGGCGGATCATCATCGGCGCGTCGCGCGAGATCGAATACGACATGCGCAACGCCTTCTTCGCCAGGCTCCAGCAGATGCCGCTGGCGTTCTACCAGGCGCGGCGCACTGGTGACCTGATGTCGCGCGCGACCAACGACCTCAATGCCGTCCGCACCATGATCGGCCCGGCCGTGATGTATTCGGCCAGCACGCTGCTCGTCTTCGTCGTCGCGATCGTGCTCATGTCGTCGATCGACATGAAGCTCACGCTGATTGCGCTTCTCCCGCTGCCGCTGGTGTCGATCAGCGTCAAATATTTCGGGAGTGCGATCCACCGCCGATTCGAGGCCATCCAGGCGCAGCTCTCGGACCTGAGCGCCGTCGTCCAGGAAACGCTGGCCGGCGTCCGCGTGGTGCGGGCGTACAACCAGGAGCCGTACGAGATCGAGCGCTTCCGCGGCGCCAACGAGGAGTACGTGCGGCGCAACCGGGTGCTGATCAAGCTGCAGGGCATGTTCTACCCGAGCCTGACGCTGTTTCTCGGGATCGGGTCGCTGCTGGTGCTCTGGGTCGGCAGCCGCGAGGTCATCGGCGGCCGGATCACCGTGGGGGAGTTCGTCGCCTTCAATTCATATCTCGTGATGCTCAGCTGGCCGATGATTGCCTTCGGCTGGGTGACGAACATGCTCCAGCGCGGCATGGCGTCGTGGAAGCGCATGCTCGAGATTCTCGACAGCGAGCCCGACATCGGCGATGCGCACGTGACCGACGCCGGCCGTTCGGCGCCGCTCATCGGCGGCATTGAAATTCGCGACCTCGTGTTCACGTACCCGGGCGCCGCGCACCCCGTCCTCGATCACGTTTCACTGCGCATCGAGCCGGGCCAGACCGTCGCCTTCGTCGGCGCGACGGGCTCCGGCAAGTCAACGCTCATCCATCTGCTGCCGCGGCTGCACGAGCCCCCGGCCGGCACGGTGTTTCTCGACGGCGTGGACGTGCGCGAGATCCCCCTGGCTTCGCTGCGCGGCGCCATCGGCTTCGTGCCGCAGGAGCCGTTTCTGTTCTCTGACACGATCGCCGAGAACATTGCCTTTGGCGTCCAGACCGGGCCGGACGCCGCGAGCCCGGCCACGCTCGACGCGCGTATCCGCGACGCCGCGGCGATCGCGCGGCTCGACAAGGATGTCGACGCCTTCCCGAACGGCTACGACACCACGGTCGGGGAGCGCGGCATCACGCTCTCCGGCGGTCAGAAACAGCGGACGGCGCTCGCCCGCGCGCTGATGGTGGACCCTCGTGTCCTCATCCTGGACGATGCGCTGTCGGCGGTGGATACCTATACCGAGGAAGAAATCCTGTCGCGGCTGCGTGGCGTGATGCGCCGCCGCACCGCGATCATCGTCGCGCACCGCGTCTCGACCGTGCGGGACGCCGATCAGATCTTCGTGCTCGACCGCGGCCGCATCGCGGAGCGCGGCCGGCACACTGAGCTCGTCGCCCACGGCGGCCTGTACGCGACCCTCTACAAGCGTCAGCTCCTGGAAGAGGAGCTGGCGGCAAGCTGAAGCTCGAGCTTCCGGCTCCCAGCTTCCAGCTTCCGGCTTCCCAGGGTGATCGAGGCGCGACAGAATTACGCGCAGGTTATGGCCGCGTCACATTGGAACTGCCAGCTGGCAGTGCAGTGCCGGGTAACTGGGCGCTTGGAACTGGTAGCTGGAAGCTGGTAACTGGAAGCTGATTTGTCATTCCACGAAGAAGAAGTCCTCGGCAAGGCCTACGACGCGACGCTCATGCGGCGCCTCCTGGGCTATCTGCGCCCGTACAAGCCGAGGGTGGCCTTCGCGCTGGCGGCGATCATCGCCGCGTCAGTCCTGCAGCTCGCGCAGCCTTACCTGATGAAGCTCGCGATCGATCGGTATATCGCCGCCGGCGACCTCGACGGCATCAACCGTATCGCGCTCATCTTTCTCGCCATTCTCGCGGCGTCGTTCGTGCTCGAGTACGTCCAGATGTGGACGCTGCAGCTGACCGGCCAGCGGATCATGTTCGACCTGCGGATGCAGATCTACCGCCACCTGCAGCGAATCGACCTTCAGTTCTACGACCGCAACCCGGTCGGCCGGCTGATGACGCGCGTGACGACCGACGTGGACGTGATCAACGACATGTTCACCTCCGGCGTGGTGTCGATCTTCGGCGACATCTTCACGCTGCTCGGCATCATGATCGTGCTCGTCACGATGGACTGGCGCCTCGCGATCGTCGCGTTCTCGGTGCTGCCGCTGATCGTGCTGGTGACGCAGTGGTTCCGCCGGAACGTGCGTGAGTCCTACCGGACCGTCCGCACCTGGGTGGCGCGCATCAACGCGTTCCTTCAGGAGCACATCACGGGCATGTCCACCGTGCAGCTGTTCCGCCGCGAGGGGCGCAGCTTCGACCGGTTCGACGACGTGAACCGGCGGCACCGCGACGCGAACATCGACTCCATCCTGTTCTACGCGGTGTTCTATCCGGCCATCGAGGTCATCGGTGCGCTGGCGGCGGCGCTCATCATCTGGTTCGGGGGCCGATGGACCCTCCAGGGCACACTGACGCTCGGGTCGCTCGTGGCCTTCCTGCTCTACTCGGGACGATTCTTCCGTCCGATCAGCGACATGTCGGAGAAGTTCAACGTGCTCCAGGCCGCCATGGCCTCCTCCGAGCGCATCTTCAAGCTGCTCGACACGCCCGTGCGCATCGCCATGCCCTCGGCCCCGGGTCACGCCGAGCCAGGGGCGTCAGGCACGGGCCACATCGTCTTCGACCACGTCTGGTTCGCCTACCACGTCCCCGCCGAGGGTGAGCCGGACTACGTCCTGCGCGACGTCTCGTTCGAGGTGAAGCCCGGCGAGCGCCTGGGCGTCGTCGGCGCCACCGGCGCGGGCAAGTCCACCCTCATCAATCTGTTGTTGCGTTTCTACGACGTGACGCGAGGGCGCATCCTGGTGGACGGCGTGGACGTGCGGGAGATGGACCTGTCGCACCTGCGAGGGTTGTTCAGCCTCGTGCTGCAGGATGTGCAGCTCTTCTCCGGCACCATCGCGGCCAACATCCGTCTCGGGAACGTCTCCATCACGGACGCCGCGGTGATCGCAGCGGCGCAGGCGGTCCACGCGGATCGATTCATCGCGCGGCTGCCCGACGGCTACGCCAGCCCCGTGGCGGAGCGCGGCGCGACGCTGTCGGTCGGCCAGAAACAACTGCTGTCGTTCGCGCGCGCGCTGGCGTTCGATCCCGCCATCCTGGTCCTGGACGAAGCCACCTCCAGCGTGGACACGGAGACGGAAATCCTGATCCGCGACGCGCTGGCCGTCCTCATGGCGGGTCGAACGACGATCGCGATCGCGCACAGGCTGTCGACCATCCAGGACATGGACAAGATCCTGGTGCTGCACAAAGGGCATTTGCGCGAATCGGGACGCCACCAGGACCTGCTCGCCGAGCGCGGCATCTACTACAAGCTGTACCAGCTGCAGTATCGCGATCAGGAGCGGAAGGTGGAAGAGGTCGGACAGCCGGCTCGAATGGAAGGTGGCGCGTGATCGACAGGATGAGTCCCCGGTGCCTGGCCGCCATCTGATCGCAAGTGGGCTGTGCGCCCTTGCGCTGGTGCCACAGACCGCGCCACCGGCCGCGCCCGATCTCGAGGCGCTGCCGTTCGCCCCGCGACGCTACGTGGCGTATCGCACGCCCTTGCCAATTGCCGTGGATGGCCGGCTGGACGAAGCGGCGTGGGCGGCGGCGCCGTGGACCGACGCGTTCGTCGATATTCAGGGCCCCAGCCAGGCGGCCCCGCGGTTCCTCACGCGGGCGAAGATGCTGTGGGACGACGAGTATTTGCATGTCGGGGCCGAGATGGAGGAGCCGGATGTCTGGGGCACGCTGACGGCCCGCGATTCCGTGATCTTTCACGACAACGACTTCGAGGTCTTCATCGATCCCGACGGCGACAGCCACGCGTACTACGAGCTGGAGGTGAATGCGCTCGGCACGCTCTGGGATCTTCTGCTCATCAAGCCGTATCGCGACGGCGGCCCGGCGATCAACGGGTGGGACATCGCCGGTCTGCGCGCGGGCGTCCAGGTGCGCGGCACGCTCAACCGGCCCGGCGACCGTGATGCGGGATGGAGTGTGGAACTGGCGCTGCCCTGGCAAATCCTCAAGGAGGCGGCGCCTGGCCACCGAGCGCCCCGGCCCGGTGAGCAATGGCGTCTCAACTTCTCCAGGGTCCAATGGAAGACAGACGTGCGGGAAGGGCGATACGTCAAGCAGCTCCGGCCCGGCACGAAGGACCCGCTGCCGGAGGACAACTGGGTATGGAGCCCGCAGGGCGCCATCAACATGCACATGCCGGAGCGGTGGGGGTCCGTGCAGTTCTCCGGGCGGAACGCGGGCAGCGGGCTGGATCCGTTCGTCGAGGATCCCAACGATCGTGTGAAGTGGGAACTGCGGAGGCTCTACTATCACCAGCGCCGCTTTCGCGAGGCGCATGGCAGCTACGCGCAGACGCTCGACGCGCTCGCCCCGCCCGCGGCGTCAGGAACCGGCGGCGTTGCTGGATTTCGCGTGAACGGCCTCGACATCCATCCCGTGATGCAGGCCACGCCGGCGGCGTATTCGATTGCCGCCACGGGTTTCAACGGCGTCGTCTGCCACATCGATCAGGACGGCCGCGTCTGGGTGACCCGCTAGACGCTACGTGCCTCCCGACTCCTTGACGACGGCCGGCTCCGCCTGGCCGGCCTCCCGCTGCCTGAAGAGCCGATCCACCAGCCGGGGCGTGCTCGCGCGCGGGTTCCATCCGAGCCTCAGCACGGTGACGCCAATCGATCGCCGCCCGAGCGCCAGCGCCTCGTGGCAGCTCCACATGTAGATGTCGATCTGGCGCCCCTGCACCGCCGGCCCCGTGTCCATGATGGTGTAGATGCCGTTGTACTTCTCGAGCCGCTCGACCTGGATCACGGAGCCGACCGGCAGCAGGTCAGGGTCGGCCGCCGCGATCCCCGTCCGCACGTTCACGCCGGACGCGGTCGTCGTGCCTTTGCAGTAGGCCGTGGCCGTGAATCGGAGCTTCGCGCCCGGAGCCGGAGCGGCGGTGGCCTCGCGCCGTTCCGCCAGCCGCGCGGCGTATCGGGAGTCCATGAAGGTGACTTCGTACAGGAAAGCAAACGCGACCGCGGCGGCGGTCGTGGCGATGAGCTTCCGGCCGGCAGACCGAGACAGGAGCAGCATGGCCAGTAGCCACTATAGACGTGCCGACGGCTCAGGTCAAAGCCGGAGCGCCTCATTTTCAAGGCCCGATACAGAAGTGTAAGTCCTTACAGATCAGTATGTTCTGGAGTTCTCGCGCTGGCTGCCCGCCGACGGTGGCGCACGATCATCGTCAGCGCCGCGCGATACGCCACGAGTGCCAGGGCGATGGCGCCAAGGAGGGACCCCAACGCGAACGCCCAGAGCATCGGCGCGAGACTTCGGGCGAGGAGGCGCAGCTCGCGCCAGGAGTCGTGCCGCAACAGATCCCGCAGATCGGCGAGAAGGTCAGGAGGGAGATCGGTGCGCAGGATCGCGGCCCCGAACATGGTCGAGAGCGTGTAATACGGCGGCAGAATCCACGGCAGGTTCGAGTACACGCCCAGCAGGAGGGCGACGCGGTTGAGCCCCAGGGCGAACGCGACCACGAGCGCGAGCACGGTGTGCAAGCCCAGGAACGGGGAGAAGCCGAAGAACACGCCGATGGCGTAGGCGGCCGCGGTCCGTTGCGGCGTGTCGTGCGTGTGGAGGAGCTGATCGAGCCACGGGCGGATGCGCGCCATCCCGAACATGGCGCTAGAAGTGCGTGAACCCGGCCGGGAGCGGATCGAGGCGTCCGTCGCGGCCGATGACGATCGCGCGGTCGGCCGTCAGCTCGCCGATCCGGGTGAACGCGACGCCGCGCGCTTCTCTCGCCGCCGCGCGCAGCCTGCCGCGTCGCCTCCTGGGCACGGAGAACAGCAGCTCGTAGTCGTCGCCTCCCTCGAGCGCCGCCGTGATGGGATCCTGCCCGGCGGCGCCGAACCAGGCCGTCGCGCCCGGATGCACGGGCAGCGCCGACACGTCGAGCGTGGCGCCGGTTCCGCTCGCAACGGCGATCTGGGCCACCGCGTCCGCCAGTCCGTCGCTCAGGTCCATGCAGGCGCTGGCCGCGCGGTTCCTGCCGAGCAGCGCGCCAATGCGGACGCGCGGCTCCGGGCGGCAGTGCCGCTCGACACACACGGCCAGGTCGGCATCGGCGGGGCGTTCGACTCGCGGCCCACCCGGCTGGTGCTGCGCTCCGACATGCGCCCGCAGCCAGCCCAGGCCTGCCGCGGCGGCGCCGATCTGCCCGGTCACATACAGCGCGTCGCCTGCGCGTCCGCCTGCGCGCGTCAGGATCTTTCGCGGCCGCACGGCGCCGACCGCGGTCACGTCGATCACGAGCGGCCCGGGCGACCGGGTGATGTTTCCGCCGACCAGCGCAACGCCGCACAGACCCGCCATCTCCAGCAGTCCGTCGAAGATTGCGTCGAGGTCCGCCACAGGCAGATCGCCGGGCAGCATCAGGGAGAGCAGGGCGAAGCGCGGGGCGCCGCCCATGGCGGCGACATCGCTCACGTTGACGGCGAGCGCTTTGTAGCCGATGTCGGCAGGGGAGGAGAACCGCCGGTCGAAGTGGACGCCTTCGACGAGCGCATCGGTCGTCAGCACCTGCAGCGCGCCCCGATCCCCGGCCGCAACAGCCGCGTCGTCGCCAATGCCGACAACCAGCGCGGGAGGGGGCGCGGGCACGCGGGCGCGAATCCGCTCGATCAGCGCGCGCTCGCCGAGGTCGGCTACGCGCACACTCTGGCTACCGGGCGAACTCAACGGCCCGGGTCTCTCTGATCACCGTCACTTTGATCTGGCCGGGGTACTCGAGCTCGTTCTCGATCCGGCGCGCGATGTCCTTCGACAGCCAGACCGTCTCTTCATCCGAAATCCGCTCGCTTTCGACGACGATGCGGATTTCTCGGCCCGCCTGGAGGGCGAAGGCCTTCGAGACGCCTTCGAAGGAGTCGGCGATGCCTTCGAGCTTCTCGAGTCGTTTGACGTAGGACTCCAGGATGTCGCGCCGTGCGCCCGGCCGCGCGGCGGAGATGGCATCGGCCGCCTGGACGATCATGGCTTCGAGCGACGGCCAGTCGATATCCATGTGGTGCGCCGCGACCGCCAGCAGGACCGGCTCGCTCTCGCCGTGCTTGCGGAGGAAGTCGAGCCCGAGCTCGAGATGCGTGCCCTGGAGATCGCGGTCCATCGCCTTGCCGATGTCGTGCAGGAAGGCGGCGCGCGCCGCGACGTGGCCGTTCAGGCCGAGCTCCTTCGCCATGATGCCGGCGAGGAAGGCGACTTCGCGGGAATGATTGAGGACGTTCTGGCCGTAGCTCGTGCGGAATTTCAGCCGGCCCATGAGGCGCAGGACTTCCGGATGGAGATCGAAGAGTCCCAGCTCGAAGGCCGCGGCTTCGCCCTCCTTGCGGACGGTTTCCTGCATGTCGGCCTTCACCTTTTCGACGACCTCTTCGATGCGCGCCGGGTGGATGCGGCCGTCGGCGATGAGCCGCTCGATCGCCTGGCGCGCGACCTCGCGACGGAAGGGGTCGAAGCTCGAGAGGATGATCGCGCCGGGCGTATCGTCCACGATCAGTTCCACGCCGGTAGCGGTTTCGAGCGCGCGGATGTTGCGCCCTTCGCGGCCGATGATCCGCCCCTTCAGATCGTCGCTCGGCAGATCGACGACCGAGACAGTCGTTTCGATGGCGGTGTCGGCGGCGCTGCGCTGGATCGCATCGGTGATGATCTCGCGGGCGCGGCCGGCGGCGGTCTCGCGGGCCTCGGTCTCGAGGCGCTTGACGAGGTGCGCGGCATCGCGTCGCGCCTCGGCCTCCATCTGCTTCAGGAGCAGGTCCCGAGCTTCGTCGGCGCTGAGCCCGGCGACCCGCTGCAGCTCGCGCTGGCGATCGGCGGTCAGCTGCTCGCCGCGCGCGGTGGCCTCGGTGGCCCTGGCCTCGAGGGCGCCGAGGGCCTGCTCGCGCGTGCGGAGATCCTGCTCGAGCCGCTCCGTCGTGACGAGGCGGTCGGCGAGGGCGCGCGTCCTGTCGGCCAGGCCCTGCTCCAGCCCGGCGACGGCATCGCGGCGCTCGCGGACCTGGCGCTCGTTTTCAGCGGCGATCTCGTGGGCGCGCTCGCGCGCTTCGAGCGCCGCTTCCTTGCGGAGTGAATCGGCATCGCGCGCGGCCTGGCGGACCACCGCCTCGGCGTCGATGCGGGCTTTGTCGATGTCGAGTGCGAGGGCATGGCGGCGTCGGGTGGCCGTCCAGACGATCGCCACCGCTACGAGCAGACTGACGAGGAGGATAAGTGCTGCCATCACGAGAGCCGACGGTGTACCCATAAAAGGTTCGATCAGCTCATACGACGTGAATGGAGAGACGGAAGGAAAGGTCCCGCTTTGCCGTGTGGGGGGGTCGGATGAACCTGCTAGAGCAGGTGGAACCGCTGCACAAGCCGCGCTTCAGGCTTCCTCTTACAGAGGCATGCACACCACGCAGCGTCGCGATTCACTTGGTTTTAAAACATCGGCTCAAACGAGCCCCCGAACCATCACGGGCAAAGCAGGAAGTGAAACCCGAGGTCGATCTTACTTCAGACCGGCGCTGCCGTCGAGTGTTCCGCGCGGGTCGTCCCGCGATTCTAGCGCGCGACCGCCTGCGGCTGGTGCAGGCCGAGAGCGAGATCGAGCATGCGTTCGAGCTCGCCGGCGCGGTGCGCGACGCTGTCGTGCTGCCGACGCCCCTCGTCTCGCGCCCGGAAGCACTCGTCTGCGATATTCAGGGCGGCGAGCACAGCCAGCTTGAGCGTGTCGCCCGCCGGCGTCTCGCGCGAGGCCAGGCGGATCTTCTCGTCCACGAAGGCCGCCAGGTCCGCCACGTACGCGGGATCGAGCCCGCTGCGGATGGGATACAGCTGCCCGTGGATCTCGACGTTCACGACGCGCGACGACTGATCCATAGTGGTTCCGGCCGAGCGGGGCCCGGCGGCGGGCCCCGGCGCTACAGTTTCAGGCTTTCGATCTGCGACAGCATGTCGGCCACGCGCGAGCGGATCAGATCCCGTTCCTCGCGCAGCGTCGCCACTTCGCCGCCGACCCCTTCGGCCTCGGCGAGCCGTCCCTGCATGGCGGCGACGTCGCGCGTGAGACGCGCGTTGTCCTCCGCGGCCCGGGCATGGTCGGCGCGCAGCCGGTCGATCATCGCGACCAGCATCTTCACTTTCTCCTCGAGGCGATCGATCGGCTCGAGATCCACGTCGCGTACCGCTACTTTCGCCAAGACGAACGCTCCTTCGATGCTCGGGTCTCCCGCGGGGCGCGGAAGCGTCGATATCCTGTCGTTGCCGACGGCGTCCGCGGGAGGCGCCGCCTTCGCGTCGCTACCGCTGCTCGGCGCCGTGTTGCGCGCGGAGGGCCTCGACAATGCGGGCGGTGGCCTCCTGCGCCTCGACGTCCGTCAGCGTGCGATCGGAATCCCTGTACGTGAGCCGCAGCGAGAGGCTCACCCGTCCGTCCGGTACTCCCTTACCCTGATACCGATCGAACTCGACGACCGAGACGAGTGTCGGGGGCGCCGCTGCTCGGATAGTGCCACGAACCGCCGCAGCAGGCAAGGCTTCATCAACCAGGATCGACAGGTCGCGGACGATTGACGGGAAGCGCGGCAACGGTTCCGCGCGCAGGATGCCTGTGCTCGAGGCCGCGACGGCCTCGAGATCGATTTCCGCAACATGGACCGGCTCGCCTGACGGAAAGCCGCGTGCGTCCAGGACCGCCGACGCCAGCTGGCCGAGGCTGCCCAGATACGCGCCTCCGACCGCGACGTCGGCCGCTCGGCCGCGCACGAGCCACGCATGCGTCGCCGGTGTGAACGTGAGCGAGGCGGCCGGCACGCCGAGCGCGGCACACAGCACTTCCACGACGCCTCGCGCATCGAAGAAATCCACCGGTCGCGCCGCGGCGGACCAGTGGGCCGCGGTCGCGGCGCCGCACCAGGCGAACGCCGCGGCGCGCCCCTCGCCAGACGAGGTGAACCGGCTGCCGGTCTCGAAGAGCTGCACATCGCGGCGCCCGCGGCGCCGGTTGTGCGCGCATGCGTCCACGAGACCGGCCAGGAGCGACGGACGCAGCACCGCGAATTTCTCCGACAGCGGGTTGGCAATGGCCGCGGGCTCCACGCCCGGCTCGCAGAAGGGCTGGGCCGCCTCGCGCTCGATGAACGCGAAGGTCATCGACTCGGAGAATCCGGCGGCCGTCAGAGCGCCGCGCACCAGGCGGTCCCGGCCGACGCGCGCATCCGGCGCCGCCTGCGGTACGGTGAGCGCGGGGAAGCGGGCCGGCAGCCGATCGAAGCCGTAATGCCGGCCTACCTCTTCTATCAGATCCGCCTCCCGCGTCACGTCCACCCGGAAGGTCGGCACGGTGACGACCCACCCCGGCTCGGGGCCGCGGCCCTCACGCACGCCGAATCCGAGCGGTTCGAGGACACGCACCACAGCGTCGGCCGGCACGGCCTGACCCAGCACGCGCGCGATGCGCGAGGCGCGCAGCGCAATCCCGGGCAACGGCCGCGGCGCCGGATAGCGGTCGATGAGGGGGCCGATAGGCGAGCCCGCACCCAGCCGGGCCAGGAGCGCCGCCGTCCGCTGGATCCCCAGCGCGGCGGCCCCGATGTCTCCGCCTCGCTCGAACCGAGACGAGGCCTCGGTCTTGAGGTTCAGCCGTTTGCTCGTGCGCCGCACCGACGCCGGCAGGAAGCAGGCGCTCTCCAGCACCATCCGCGTCGTGGCGCTCGAGATCTCCGAGTGTTGTCCGCCCATCACGCCCGCGATGGCGACCGCCCGTTCCGCGTCGGCGATCACCAGCATCTCGGGCTCGAGCGTCCGCTCGACGCCGTCCAGCGTTGTCATCCGCTCGCCCGGTCGTGCCCGACGTACGACGATGCGGTGGCCGGCCAGGTGGCGGAGATCGAAGGCGTGCAGCGGCTGGCCGATTTCGAGCATCACGTAGTTGGTGATGTCCACGACCGTGTTGATCGCGCGGACACCTGCGGCCTCGAGGCGATCGCGCAGCCAGTCGGGCGAGGGGCCGACGCGCACCTCGAAGACCTGCGCGCAGTAGCGCGGGCAGAGATCGGGCGCGTCGAGATTGACGGCGACGGACTCGTCTGCGGCCGGCGTCCGGCCCTCGATGGGGGGCATGTCGGGAAGCTGCAGCGGCAGGCCCCAGATGGCCGCCGCCTCGCGTGCCAGACCGACGTGGTTCAGGCAGTCCGGCCGGTTGGCGGTGATCTCGAAATCGATGACCGGCAGCGAGCCATGCTCGACGGCCGCGACTTCGAAGCCGCGCAGGGCGATTGCCTCCGCGGCCGCGTCGACGTCGAGCGGGACCGCGACCAGCTCCGTCAGCCACGGGTAGACGAGCCTCACAGCGGGAACTGCTCCAGGAACCGGAGATCGTTCTCGTAGAAGAGGCGGATGTCCTCGACCCCCCACTTGAGGAGCGCGACGCGCTCGATGCCGAGCCCGAAGGCGAAGCCGGTGTAGCGCTCAGGGTCGTAGCCGACCGCCTCGAAGACCGCCGGGTGCACCATGCCGCTGCCGAGGATCTCGATCCAGCCCGTGCGCTTGCACATCCCACAGTCGCGTCCGGTGCCACCGCACGCGCCGCAGCTGATGTCCACCTCGGCACTGGGCTCGGTGTAGGGAAAGAAGCTTGGTCTGAACCGCAGCTCACGCTCGTCGCCGAACAGCTCGCGCAGGAAGGCGAAGAGCGTGCCTTTGAGGTCGGCGAGCGAGACGTCTTCGCCGACGACCAGTCCTTCGACCTGCGTGAACATCGGCGTGTGGGTCACGTCGAGATCGTCGCGCCGATACACGCGGCCCGGGGCGATGAGCCTCACGGGCGGCGGGTGCTGCTCCATGTACCGGATCTGCATGCCGGAGGTGTGCGTGCGCAGGAGCGTGGCCTGCGCGCCGACCGCGGAGCGGACGGGCGAAGCCAGGTAGAGCGTGTCCTGCATGTCGCGCGCGGGGTGCTCGGGCGGCATATTGAGCGCTTCGAAGTTGTGATAGTCGTCTTCGAGCTCGGGCCCCTCGAGGATGAGGAAGCCGAGGCGGCTGAAGATGGCTTCGATGCGTTCGCGCAGCAGGGTGAGCGGATGACGATGGCCGAGCGCGACGGGGCGTCCAGGGAGCGTGACGTCCACGGCGCCGGCGGGGGGGCGCGACTGTTCAGCCGCGGCGATCCGTGCGTCGAGGATGTCCTCGATCTGCCGCTTGAGGTCGTTGGCCAGTTTGCCGAGGGCGGGCCGTGCGTCAGGGGGCGCGGCCCCCAGCGCCTTGAGGAGCCCCGACACGAGCCCTCCCTTGCGCGCCAGGTAGCGATCGCGCACCGCGCGCAGGGCCTCGGCGGTCGAGGCCCTGGCGATGTCGCTGTCGAACGCGGTCCGGAGGTGGTCGATCTGGGAGGAAGGGTCTGACAATCCCCTGAACCCTGCAGTCGTCTCCGCGCCGCTAGCCGCGTGCCGCGTCGGCCGCTGCGCGGGCCTTCGGACGCGCGACCTTCGCGTCGCCGGAGGCCGCACGCTTCGCGGGCGCCGGCCTGGCGTCGAGCGCCACGCTGGCCAGCTTCGCGAAGGCCGCCGGGCTCGTGACCGCGAGGTCCGCGAGCGTCTTGCGATCGATCGGGTTGCCGGCCGCCTTCAGCCCGGCGATGAGCTGCCCGTAGGTGAGCCCGTTCTCCCGTGCCGCGGCGTTGATCCGCACCACCCAGAGGCGGCGGAAATCGCGCTTCTTCCGGCGCCGTCCGACGAACGCATACTTGAGCGCCGTATCGACCGATTCCTTCGCGGAGCGATACAGCTTGCTCTTGGTCTGGTAGAAGCCCTTGGCACGCGACAGCAGTTTTTTCCGCTTCGCGCGCCGGACGTTTCCTCGTTTGACTCTAGGCATCTCGTGTTCCTTGCAGCTATCAGCTATCGGTCAGCCGTCAGCTATCGGCTTTCATTGCGTGTTGCGGCGCGCGGTCACGTCAGCCTGCGTGCTGACGGCTGATGTCTGACCGCTTTATGAATTCGGTAGCATCTTGCGCAGCGACGCCTGGTCGGCGGCCGACACGACCACCGTGCCCTTGAGGCCGCGCTTGCGGCTGCGGCTCTTGCTGGTCAGGATGTGCTGCTTGAACGCTTTGCTCCGGACGAACTTCCCCGTCCCGGTCTTCTTGAACCGCTTCGCGGCGCCCCTGTGGGTCTTCAACTTCGGCATGATGGTCGTCTCTTACCTGTTATTGGACGGAGTCTTTCGGCTCCGCCTCTTTTTTCGCCGCCGGCTTCCGGCCCGTGCGCTGGGCCAGGATGGTGTGCATCTGGTTGCCTTCCTGGCGCGGCATGGTCTCGGGCATCGCCACGTCCGTCAGGTCTTCGATGAGCCGCTCCAGGATCCGCCGTCCGATCTCCGGATGGGCCATCTCGCGTCCGCGGAAGAAAATCGTCGCCTTGACCTTGTCCCCCTCAGCCAGGAAGCGCTCGATGTGCTTCTTCTTGAACTGGTAGTCGTGCTCGTCGACCTTGGGGCGGAACTTGATCTCCTTGACCTCGATGATCTTCTGGTGCTTCTTGGCCTCTCGGGCGCGCTTCTGCTCCTGATACTGGTAGCGCCCGAAGTCCATGATGCGGCAGACGGGCGGGGTCGCCGTCGCGGCGATCTCGACCAGGTCGAGCCCCTTCTGCTTCGCAATGGTCAGCGCCTGCTGCGGGGGCATGATCCCCAGCTGCAGACCTGTGTCGTCGATCACGCGTACCTCGCGCACCCTGATCCGTTCGTTCACCCGCGTGCGGTCGTCCCGCCGCGGGCTTCGGTCGTAAGCGATAAAAACCTCCTGCAGACAGCCCGAAGGCCGAACCGCTGACGCTCGAGCCGGCTCGAGCGTCAGACTTCAGACTTCAGCGTTTCGCCCTTCGCGCGGACCTCGCCCAGCGCGGCCTCCAGAAATGCGGCCATCGGCCGCGACCCCTGATCCCCGTCGGTGCGGCTGCGCACCGACACCGTGCCCTCGGATGCCTCTTTGTCCCCGACGACCAGCATATAGGGAATCTTCTGAAGCTGGGCTTCGCGGATCTTATATCCAATCTTCTCGTAGCGCTCGTCCACCTCGACGCGCAGCCCGGCCGAGGCCAGTTGCTCCCGCACGAGCGCCGCATGGCCGAGGTGACGATCGGCAATGGGCAGCACCGCCACCTGCACGGGCGCCAGCCACAACGGAAACGCCCCGGCGTAGTGCTCGATGAGCAGGGCGATGAAGCGCTCCAGGCTGCCGAAAATGGCCCGGTGAATCACGACCGGCCGATGGACGGCGTTGTCGGCGCCCACATACTCGAGGTCGAACCGCTGCGGCAACTGGTAATCGAGCTGAATCGTCGCACACTGCCACTGACGGCCGATGGCATCCGTGATGTCGAAGTCGATCTTCGGGCCGTAGAACGCCCCGTCTTTCTCGTTGACCGTGTAGGCCTGCCCGGCCGACTCGAGCGCCCGCCTCAGCGACCCCTCAGCGTGATCCCACGTCGAGACCTCGCCCAGATACTCGTCCGGCCGGGTCGAGAGCTTCGCCGAGTACTCGAGGCCGAAGTCGGCATACACCCGCTGCACCAGCCGCAGCAGCGCCTCCACCTCGGACTGAATCTGCGCCTCCGTCACGAAACAATGCGCATCGTCCTGCGAAAACTGCCGGACGCGGGTGAGGCCGGAGAGCACGCCCGACGCTTCGTTGCGGTGCAGCGGCGTCTGCTCGTGGAACCGCAGCGGCAGCTCGCGATAGCTGCGTTTCTCGCTGGCGAACACGAGCATGTGGCCGGGGCAGTTCATGGCCTTCATCGCCATCTCCTCGCCGTCGCGGCCGTGGATGAGGAACATGTTCTCGCGGTAGTGCTGCCAGTGCCCGGAGGTCTCCCAGAGCGCCTTGTTGAAGACGAGCGGCGTCTTCAGTTCCACATAGCCGGCCGGGAACAGCACCTGCCGCATGTAGTCGGCGAGCAGGTGGTAGAAGGTCGTGCCCTTGCTCAGCCAGAAGGTCGCGCCGGGCGCCCACGGATGGAAGGTGAACAGGCCGAGATCCTTCCCGACCTTCCGGTGGTCGCGCGTCTTCGCTTCGTCGACCCGCCGGAGGTGCGCCTTGAGATCCGCCTCGGTCAGGAACGCGGTCCCGTAAATCCGCTGCATCGGCTGGTTGCGCGAATCCCCCTTCCAGTAGGCGTTCGAGGTGCTCAGGAGCTTGAACGCCTTGAGCCGGCCAGTGGACGGGACGTGCGGGCCGACACAGAAATCCGCGAAGGTGTCGCGGTCCTTGATCGTGTAGACGGACACCTCGGACTGCCCGGCGGTCTTCTCGTCAATGAGCTGTACCTTGAGCGGCTCGTCCTTGCCGGCGAAGAACCGCATCGCCTCCTCGCGAGGCCACAACTGGCGCTCGTAGGGCAGGTCCGCCGACGCCAGTTCCTTCATCCGGCGTTCAATCGCCTCGAGGTCCTCCGGCACGAACGGCCGATCGACGACGAAGTCGTAGAAGAAGCCCTCGTCGGTGGCCGGGCCGATCCCGCACTGCGCGCCGGGGAAGAGGCTGGTGACCGCCGCGGCCAGCAGATGCGCGGTGCTGTGGCGATAGAGCGCCAGCGCTTCCGGGCTGTGCGGGGTGACGATGCGGACCGTGGCGTCCGCCTCGAGCGGGGTGGTCAAATCCACGAGCCGGCCGTCCACGTTCGCCGCCACCGCCACACGCGCGAGGCCCGCAGAGATCTGTCCCGCGACGTCGCCCGGTGTGGACCCGGCGGGCAGACGACGACTCGAGCCGTCGGGGAGGGTGACGGAAATCTCTGACATGGAACTGGGACGCAACTAACCCTGGGGTGGCCCGCAATCCACCTTCGCGCTTCGCGCTACGGTGGACAGGCAAACTGCCCCTGCCAACCGATAGCTCAAGCGAAGACTGATACCTGGCCCGGCAACCGAAGCTCACGCTTCAATTGACAGGTGAGCGAAGGTTGGTAGGCACGAGCGGACTCGAACCGCTGACCTCCTGCGTGTCAAGCAGGCGCTCTAACCAACTGAGCTACGCGCCTATGTCTTGAAAACACTGGCCTTACCGAACGATCAGTTTAGCAGACGGGTTGGAGGGGAGTCAATCCATCAGGCGGCGGATTTGCGGCGCAGCCGCTCGACCGCGGCGTCGAGAATCGGGTCTTTCGCGGACTGGTCGTCGGCTTTCGCGCCGAATTCGCCGACCTCCGCATCTTCGACGGCGACGTCCGGCTGAAGCCCACGGCCGTTGATCGGTTCGGCGCCGGGGATGCGCGCCGCCGACTTCGGCCGCCCGCCCGTGCCGATGTCCGGCGTGGCTCCCGGCCGGCGCTGCGCCCCGGTCGCCGCGGCCCCGTCGCGATCCTGATCCGACCCGCTGGCCGCACGGTAGTACTGCGCGTAGGTGAGCCACAGACCGCGGCCCTCCGGCAGCTTCACGAGCTTCTGGACCCCCGCGCGACCGAGGGTATGCTCGCCGACGAGCTCGGCCCGCTTGTTGTCGCGCAGCGCCGCCGCGAAAATCTCGGCCGGGCCGGACGTGCCGGCACTGACGAGTAGCTGGACCGGGAGCGCGATGGCCCCATCGCCGGACGCCGCCGCGATCGTTTCCTTGTCCTGGCCGTTATGCCCCGCCCGAATCGTCAGCGTGCCCGCCTTGACAAAGGCGCGCGCCGCCTCGATGCCGCGATCGAGCGCCCCTTCCGCCGTGCCGCGAATGTCGATGATGAGCGACGTCGCTCCGGCGCGCGACAGCTCTGTAGCCTGCCGCTTCAGGTCGTCGCCGACGCCGTTCCGGAAACTGGTGATGCGGATCAGACCCACGCCCGGTGCGGCCCCCGCGTTCGCCAGCACCCGCCCGGTGACGAGCGGTCCGGCCGGCTTCTCTCGCACGAGCGACACCTCGTGCGGATCGGCCGCGTTGCCCCGGATGATCGTCAGCACCACGGGAGACCCTGGCTGTCCACGCAGCAGGCGCGAGCCCTCGAACACGGACATGTCGCGCGTCGGCTTTCCGTCGATGCCCCGCACGTAATCACCCGTCTCGAGCCCCGCCTTCGCTGCCGGCGATCCATCGCGCGCCGAGATCACCCGCAGGTAGTACTGCCGCGTGAGCTCCAGTCCGACGTCGCCGTCCGGCAGCGCCGCCCCGGCTTCGACCGCCGCCACCTGCGTCGGATCGAGATACGCGCTGTCAGGGTCGAGGCCATCCGCCAGCCCCTTGAGCGCCCCTTCCATCGCGCGGTCGATCTTCACCTGCTCGACGTAGTTGTTGAGCACGAGCGAGACGACATCCTGAAAGACCCGCAGGTGCTGGTAGGTCTGATCGCCGCCGCGCGCGGGCGCGCTGCCCATCAGGCCGCCGACCACGACAAAGGCAAGCACCGGCGTGGACAGGAGGAGCACCGACAGACGCGTTTTTGTTGTCATCGCTTGAGCCATTGTAAGGGATCCACGGCCGGGCCGTCGACGCGCAACTCGAAGTACAGCGCGGGGTTGCCGGCCGGGTTGCGCCCCGACGCCCCGATCCGGCCCTGGGCATCGACCCGGTCGCCGCGCG
The DNA here is from genome assembly GCA_031425515.1 of Acidobacteriota bacterium. Lineage (GTDB taxonomy): Bacteria > Acidobacteriota > Vicinamibacteria > Vicinamibacterales > 2-12-FULL-66-21 > JALZOC01. The sequence goes on from JANPJN010000032.1 coordinate 25,354, forward strand.
CCACGTCGATCGACGATAGATAGCCGTAGAGCGTATAGGCCCCGTCCCCATGATCGAGAATCACCAGGTTGCCGTACCCGGTGAACTGATCGGCGTACCCGACCACCCCTTCATGCACGGCCCGCACCGCCTGTCCCTCGGCCAGCGACAACTCGATGCCCGTGCGCGGACGACCCGGCGCCCCCGGCTTCTGCCGGCCGAACGTCGCGGTCACGATCCCGGGCGCGGGCCACGGCAGCGCACCCTTGAAGGGGCGCAGCGGCAGCGCGACGGTCGCGCTCCGCCCCGATCCGAGCTGTGCGATGGTTGCTTGCAGACGCTTCTGCGCCGCTTCGAGCTCGCCCGTCAGCTGCGCATTCAGGTCCCGCCGCTCGTCAATCGACTCGACGAGCCGCGTCCGCGCTGCCACCGCCCGTTCGGCCGCCCCTCGCGCCGCGGCCGCCTGGCTTCGCAGCCGCGCCATGCTCGCCGACTGCGCCTGCAGCGTCTGCCGCTCGCGCGCCAGCGCGTCGAGCGTCTGCTGATGCGCGCGGATGCGATCGCGATCGATCCGCTGCATCGCCGCCGCTGTCCGATAGGCCCGCCCGACGGCATGCAAATCGTCCACGTCGAGCAGCAGCTTCCAGTAACCGGCCCGTCCCATCTTGTACAACTGCACCAGCCGCGCTTCGACCCCCGGCCGCTCGGTCTCCGCCGACGCGCGCAGGGCCTCCGCACGCACGGTCGTGTCCGCCAGACGCCGGTTCGTCTGCTCCAACTCGCGCTCGGCCTCCGCCAGCTGCTCTGTCCGGAGCGCGCGCTCGACCTCGAGCGCCCGCAGCTCGACGAGCAGCGTCTTCTCCTGGGTCGCCAGCGCGTCGGACTCCCGCTGCAGCGCCCGGATCCGCTCGGCCGCCCGCCGCGACGTGGCCTCGGCCCGTGCGCGCTCGGGCGCAGGGGCCTGCGCCGCCAGGCCCGCACCGATCAGCAGGGCCAGCACCGCCGCCAGCCGCGCGGAGCGCGAAAGGGTCGCCATGCGGGGATTATAGCGACCGCCGGTTGGTGTACGCTCGGGAACGTGCGGGCCCTCGGAATCGACTACGGACGCCGGCGCATCGGTCTCGCGCTCTCCGATGCCACCGGCCTCCTCGCGCGTCCCTGGAAAACGCTTCACGCCACGGGCGCTCCCGCGCGCATCTCGGCGCTCCTCGCCGCGGAAATCACCGCGCTCGCCGCCGAGCCCGACGGCCTGGTCGCCGTTGCGGTCGGCTACCCCAGGCGCCTCAACGGCGACCCCACCGACCAGACCCCCATCGTCGAACAAATCGTCGATCGTCTCCGGGAGGCCGTCGCGCTGCCGGTCGTGCTGCAGGACGAGCGATTGAGCAGCCGCGAAGCGGAAAGCCTGCTCGCGCGCCGCGAGAAGGACTGGCGGAAGCGCAAGGTGCTGCTCGATGCGGCGGCGGCGGCCATCATCCTGCAGGACTATCTTGACGGGCAGGCACGCGTGCGCCACACCCCGTCCGAGGAGGACGACGCGTGAAGCAGGGGTTGCGATGGATCGGCGGGTTCATGGTCCTGGGTCTGGCGCTGGCGGCCGGATGGCTGGCGCTTGGGCTGTCCCGCCCCTACAAGGGCTACAGCGAGGCGGAGCGCTTCGTGGAGATTCCCCAGGGGGCCGGGCCCGCCTCGATCGGCAAGCGGCTGGCGGAGGCGGGAGTCGTACGCGACACGTTCCTCTTCCGAGTCGAGCTCCTCCGCAGCGGATCGGGCCGCCGGCTGCAGGCCGGCGAGTATCGGTTCGACCAGCCCATGAGCGTGGCTGAGGTCGTCGCGAAGCTCGCCCGCGGCGACGTCTACCTGCTGCCGATTACGTTCCGGGAGGGGCTGACCATCCGGCAGATGAGCGAGCTCTTTGCCGCGAAGGGGCTGGGCACGGCGGCGGAGTTCGTGGCCGCGGCACGGAAGGGAAGTCTTGCCGCCGCCTTCGATCCGGCCGCGACCGATCTGGAGGGCTACCTGTTCCCGGACACGTATGCGATGCCGCGGCACGGCACGGCCGTCGAGCTCGTGGGCCGCATGGTGGCCGGCTTCGAAAAGACGCTGACGCCGGAGCTCCGTTCCCGCGCGGCAGCCCGCGGGCTCGACGTCCGCGCGCTCGTCACGCTGGCGTCGATCATCGAGAAGGAGACGGGGAAGGCGGAGGAGCGGCCGGTGGTCGCCGCCGTCTACGCGAACCGCCTGAAAATCGGTATGGGGCTGCAGTGCGATCCGACGGTCATCTACGCGCTCGAGCGGGCGGGGCGCTACACGGGCAATCTGACGCGGGAGGATCTGCGCTTCGACTCGCCCTACAACACGTATCGCTACGCCGGCCTGCCTCCGGGCCCGATCGCGTCGCCCGGGCGCGCCTCGCTCGACGCGGCAACGGCGCCGGCCGATGCGCCGTACCTGTACTTCGTCAGCCGCAACGACGGCACCCACGCCTTTGCCTCGACGCTCGAGGAGCACAACCGAAACGTGTACGAGTTCCAGGTGCGCCGGACGAAGAACTGACTCCCTGGTCTAGCGCTCGCTCCATTTCAGCTTCTGCCTGAGCACGTCGAAATAGGTCCGGCTCGACGCGCGTACGAGACGCAGGCGGCGGTCGGCCCGGCTCACGCAGATGATGTCGTCGGGCTGCAGCGCGTGCCCCGACTGACCGTCGAACGTGACAAACATCTCCTCATTCGATCCGTTGACGGCCGGCTGCACGCGGATCTCCGACGATCCCGGCAGCACGATAGGGCGGTTGGTGAGCATGTGCGGCGCGATCGGCGTCAGCAGCAGCGCGTCCACCTCGGGGTGCAGGATCGGCCCGCCGGCGGCGAGGTTGTACGCGGTGGAGCCGGTGGGGCTCGCGACGATCAGCCCGTCGGCGCGGACACGCATCACCGGGCGGCTGCCGATCGCGACCGCGAGGTCGATCATCCGCGACAGAGCGCCCTTGGTCACGACCACGTCGTTCAGCGCGAGCCGCTCGGCGTGCACGCGGCCGCCGCGCAGGGTGCGCGCGCGCAGCATCATCCGTTCCTCGATGAGCGCCGTCCCGTCGAGCACCGCCTCGAGCGACTGATACAGCTCCGCCAGCGTGATCTCGGTGAGGAAGCCGAGGCTTCCGAAGTTCACCCCGACGATCGGCACGTCCACGCCGGCTTCGGCGATGCGTCCCGCCATGCCGATGAGCGATCCGTCGCCGCCCAGCACGACGATGAGGTCGCATTCGCGCGGCAGGTCGTCCCGCTTCACCGTCGGCCGGCCGGGAGGCAGGCCCGCGAGCGCCGCCGTTTCGGTTTCGAACACCGCGCGCACGCCGCGCGCCTCCAGCCATCCGGCCAGATCCGCCAGGACACTTGCCGCCGCGTCGAGGCCCGTCTTGGCCACGAGGCCTATCCGTGTGATTGCCATCAGTCCATCCGCCCCGGGGTCATGTCACCGCTTGCGAGATGCAGCAGGAACTCGTGATTGCCTTCCATCCCGGCAATGGGCGAGGCCGTCAGCCCGACGTGCCTCAATCCTAGCGCATCCGCCGCGGCGATCACGTCGGCCACGACCCGCGCGTGTACGACCGGATCGCGCACGACGCCTCCCTTGCCGACCTCCGTGCGCCCCGCTTCGAACTGCGGCTTCACGAGCGCGACGACGTCGGCGCCGGGGCGGAGCAGCGGCGGCACGACCGGCAGGATATGCCGGAGCGAGATGAACGAGACGTCGATCGTGACGATGTCGAAGGTCGTGACGGCGCCAGGCAGCAGGGCGGGCGTGAGCGTGCGGGCGTTGACGCGCTCGACGACCTCCACGCGGGGATCGCTGCGAATCTTCCAGTCGAGTTGTCCGTGGCCGACATCGAGGGCCACGACGCGCGCGGCGCCGCGCTGCAGCAGGACGTCCGTGAAGCCGCCGGTCGACGCACCGATGTCGAGGGCCAGGCGGCCGGCGACGGCGATCGCGAAGACATCGAGTGCGTGCGCGAGCTTGACCCCGCCACGTCCGACCCAGGGATGATCTGGTGTCGAGACGGTGACGTCGGCGTCGGCAGGCACCGCGGCGCCTGCCTTCGGCGCCGGTTGACCGTTGACGCGCACGTGGCCTGCGAGGATGAGCGCCCGGGCGCGTTCGCGCGACGCGGCGAGCCCGCGTTCGACGAGCAGCGAGTCGAGCCGCAGTCGGGCTTTCAATGGGTGCGTGCGACTACCCACCGGGCGATCGCGGGCAACTGGCCGGCCAGCTGCGCCTCGTCCAGCGCCGCGACGGCGCGCGCCGCGCAGTCGCTCGCGAGGCGGCGGGACTCCTCGAGGCCATACAGCGCCGGGTAGGTCGGCTTGCCGGCCGCGGCATCCTTGCCCGGGGTCTTGCCGAGGTCCGCCTCCGCTCCCTCGACGTCGAGGATGTCGTCCACGATCTGGAAGGCGAGGCCCACCTGACCCGCGTAGCGGCCAATCGCCTCGAGGTGGGCCGGCGTGCCGCCGCCCATGACGGCGCCGGCGAGCGCCGCCGCGCTGATGAGCGCACCGGTCTTGCGCTGGTGCATGTCGCGCAGCGACGGGGCATCGAGGGGCGCGGCGCCCGGGCACGCCGCCGCCAGGTCGAGCGCCTGCCCGCCAACCATGCCGCCCGCGCCTGCCGCCTCCGCGATGATGGCGAGCGCCTCGAGCTTGCGCCGACGCAGCTCGTGCTCGTCCAGTCCGGCGTCGGGCCGCGGCTCGCGCGCGAGCAGCGCGAAGGCCTCGGTCAGCAACGCATCGCCCGTGAGGATCGCCAGCCCTTCACCGAAGACCACGTGCGAAGTGGGACGCCCCCTGCGCATCGTGTCGTTGTCCATCGCGGGCAGGTCGTCATGGACGAGTGAGTAGGTATGAATGAGCTCGAGCGCGCACGCAGCCGGAAGGGCGAGTTGTCCGGCCGCCTGCGCGTCGCGACCGGCCCGAACCGCCACGGCTTCGGCCGCCGCGAGCGTCAGGAGGGGTCGCAGCCGCTTGCCGCCAGCCAGGAGGCTGTACCGCATCGCCTCGGTCACGCCATCGGAGAAGCGGCGGTCCGGGCCCGCCACGGCCGGAACACAGGCGTCCAGTGCGGCATCGACCGTCCGCCGCCGCGACTCCAGCCAGGAGGCGAGCGCCGGGTCGGGAGCAGCCGGCGTCACCGCAGCTTGTCTCCCTCGTCGGCCTCGCTCGTGAGGGAGGCCGGCGCCGGCCGGGTCTCGCCCCGGTCGGTGAGGATGTCCACGCGCCGTTCGGCTTCCTCGAGCTTCGCATGGCAGAAGCGCGACAACTGGACGCCGCGCTCGAAGAGCTCCAGCGAGGTCTCGAGGGGAAGATCGCCGTCCTCGAGCGTCTTCACGAGCCGTTCGAGCTCCGCGATGGCGGATTCGAAGTCGTTGATGGTCGGATCGCTCACCTTGTACCCGGATGCTTTCCCGCCCGGCGGCCCTGGGGGCCGGCGCGGCGTTGAGACGTCATTCCACGCGCCGCACATCGCACTCGATCTCTCCCTCGTGCAGTGAGACGCGGACGCGATCGCCGGGCGCGACGGACGCGGCGCGGCGAATGATGGTGGACCGGCTCTCGTCCCAGCACACGGCGTAGCCGCGTGCGAGGACGGCGAGCGGGCTCAGATTGCCCAGCCGGCCCGCCATCGACGAGAGGCGGGACTCGGCCCGGTGCCGCCGGGCGGCAGCCGCCGTCGCGAGGCGGCCATCCGCGGCGTCGAGACGGCGCCGGACGTCGGAGAGCCGGCGCCGCAGATCCCGCGACTCCAGCCGCAGCCGCAGGGCGCGAAATCCCCGCCCCCGTCTCGCCAGGCCCATCGTCGCCACCTGGCGAAGCTGGTGCGAGAGCTCCGCCGCGTGACGGCCCCGCATCGCCAGCCGCGTCTGCCATCCCGCGAGGCCCCGCCGGCTGGTGAGCAGATGGACGCTCGCGCGCCGCTGCTGGAGGCCGGACCTGGCGGCGGCGTGCAGACGGTGCGACAGCCGACTGATGCGCGTGCAGAAGTCGTCCTTGGCCGAGACGACCAGTTCCGCCGCCGCGGACGGCGTCGGCGCGCGGAGATCGGCGACCAGGTCCGCCATCGTGACGTCGCTCTCGTGGCCGACGGCGGAGATCACGGGCACGGGCGAGGCCGCGATCGCCCGGGCGACCGCCTCCTGGTTGAACGCCTGGAGATCCTCGATCGATCCGCCGCCCCGGCCGACAATCACTACGTCCACGCCCGGCACCTTGACGATGGCGCGAAGCGCGCGCGCGATTTCCTCGTCGGCGCCGTCGCCCTGGACGCGCGTGGCGCGGATCAGCAGATGCGCGTTCGGATGGCGGCGCCTGAGCACGTGGATGATGTCGCGAATCGCCGCGCCGTCGAGCGAGGTCACGATGCCGATGATGCGCGGCAGGGAGGGGAGCGGGCGCTTGCGCGCCTGATCGAAGAGGCCTTCGGCGTGCAGCCGCTTCTTCAACTGATCGAAGGCGAGCTGGAGCGCGCCGAGGCCGCGCGGCTCGAGCTGCTCGCAGACGATCTGGTATTCCCCTTTCGGGTCGTACACCCCCAGACGTCCCCTGGCGACGACATGGAGGCCGTCTTCCGGTTTGAACTTGAGGGCGCGCACGGCCGATCGGAACATGACGGCCTTGATCTGGGCGCCGCTGTCCTTGAGCGTGAAATAAAGGTGGCCCGTGTTCCAGAGCCGGCAGTTCGAGATTTCCCCTTCGACCCACAGGTCGCCGAACCCGATCTCGAGCGTCGCGCGGATGGCGGCCGTCAGCTCCGACACGGTGACGATCTGACGTCGCGCCGCCGCCGGAACCACGGGTCGCCGCTCGTCTCCGAACGGCAGCGAGTAGGGGTCCGTCATGATCAGCGGGAGTTGGCGCTCGCCGGGGCGAGTGCGTCGACGTCCTGCGCGGACATGTTGATCCGCTCGATGGCGGTCGCCTTGCCGGTGGCGAGATCCGCCGTGACGATCACCGCATTCAGACGGCCGGGGCCCGTGGCGGCCTCGAAGCGTGACGGCATGCCGTTCAGGAACCGGCCGAGCGCGGTGTCAACCGTCACGCCGATGATCGAGTCGTGCGGCCCCGTCATGCCCGTGTCGGTGAGACAGGCGGTGCCTTTGGGGAGGATGCGTTCGTCGGCTGTCTGGACGTGGGTGTGCGTGCCGAAGACGGCTGTCACGCGCCCATCGAGGTGCCACGCCATCGCGACCTTCTCCGACGTGGCCTCGCCGTGGAAGTCCACGATGATCACGCGGGCCTTCGCCCGGAGCTGCTCGATCTCGCGCAGCGCGACCGCGAACGGGTCGTCCAGGGGCGGCATGAAGATCCGCCCCATCAGGTTGATGACTCCCACCGGTTCCCCGCTGCGGGTGCGCCCCAGGTAGCTCCCGCGCCCCGGGACGCCGACGGGAAAGTTGGCCGGACGCAGCAGCTTCGGCTGCCGGGGGAAGTAGTCCAGAATCTCCTTCTTGTCCCAGACGTGATTGCCCGTCGTCATGACGTCCACGCCGTAACCGAGGATGGTGTCGGCGATGTCGCCGGTCACGCCAAAGCCGGCGGCCGAGTTCTCGACGTTGGCGATGACGAAGTCCAGCGCGCGCTGCTCGACGAGCGCGGGGATCGCGCGGCGGGCGATCTCGCGTCCAGGCTTGCCGAAGATGTCGCCGACAAACAGGATGCGCACGTCAGGCGCCTCGCACGGCAATGCGGAGCCGGCCGCCGCGGCGCTCCTCGATGCGGGGCAGCGTGACGCGCAGGACGCCGTCCCGCAGCCGGGCGTCGGCGCGGCCCGCGTCGAAGGCGCCCGTCAGTCGGACGCCGCGGACGAACCGACCAAAGGTGCGCTCGGCGAGGTGGAACGCGACGCCGGCATGCGTGCAGGCGCCCGGAGACTTGCGACCGCTGATGACGAGCGTGTGGCGGATCACCACGATGGACAGGTCGGCGAGTGCGAGCCCGGGAGCATCCATGACGACCTCGATTGCGGCGGCGGTTTCGAGGACGTCGAGCGGGAGCGTGCAGGTGACGCCCGGCGACTCGTCTCCGCCCGTGTCGTAGAGCTGGTCGAGGACCCGGCGGAGGTCGTCTTCGCCCGGCAGCAGATCCCGGCGGTCGAGAAGGGGGCGCGGCACGCTGCGTATTCTAGCAGCGCTGCGCGGCCTTTCCCGCCCCGTTGAGAAATCCCACGACATCAGGCCGCGCCTGGGATAATCTAAGGGGTCATGGCCAATCACGATTCGCACGAGGAGCCGGTGGACGCCCTCGGCATCACCCCGGCAGAGCCCATCACCAGCCGGTTTCTCTTTGTCGATGTCGCCGCCCAGCGCGCCAAGCAGCTGCGCCGGGGCGCCCTCCCGCGCCTCGAACGGGGCACGGTCACCTCCGGCCACCACAAGCTCGAGCGCGTGGCCATGGAAGAAGTCCGCAGGGGCGTCATCCACTACACGCTCCCGACCAACTACGAAGGCGTCACCCGCAGCGGCAAGAAGGAATGACCGCCCTGGAGGGCTAGCCCGCGATGATCCCCGGAGCACTTCGCACGCTCGAAGGGCTTCTCGTGAGCACCGGCGCCCTCCTCCTGCTTTTCGTGGGTTTCTGCCTGCTCTTCAACCTGCCCAAACTGCGGCCCAGCGGACGCCACTCGAAGGTGGTCCGCGGGCTGGACGAGCTCGTCGGCGTCCCCCAGCGCTATCTCCCGCCCGACGCCCCCTGGGGCGTGGTCGATCAGTTACGCACCCCGGAACTTCTCGATTCCGCGCCGCGTAAGTCTGCTTAGGTGCGCCTCATCCGGCGTGCCGGGAGCGAACGATGATCGAAGTGATCGCACTCGGGGTCCTGGTGATGGTCGCCATGTCAGTGGCCTGGGTCGCGCTGGCCGTTGTCAAAGTCGTCCTCTGGACGGTGCTCCTCCCGCTTCGGCTGCTGTTCAGCCTGCTCCTGGTCCCGCTCCTCCTCCTCAAGGTCGTGCTCGGAGGTGCCGTGCTCCTGGTGCTGGCGCCCGTCCTCGCGGTCCTGCTCCTCCTCGGCCTCTTCGCCGCGGCCGCGGCGCTGATCGTCCCGCTGCTTCCGGTCCTCGCGATTGGCTTTCTCATCTGGCTGGTCGTTCGGGCCACGCGTCGTCCCGTTCTCGCGTCCTAGGGGCCCATTCGTTTCCGGCTCCGCGCGCATCGCGGATGACGGCGCCCCGGCCGCGGGGCTAACATGCGGCACATGCTGATGCGCCGAGCCTGTCTCCTGCTGATCGCCGCCGCGGTCGGCCCGCTCCTCACCACGCCTGCGGCCGGGCTCGCGCAGGGGCCGTCCCGCCCCTATCGCATCCTCGTGACCAACGACGACGGGATTCGCGCGCCGGGTATTCTGGCGCTCGCGGCGGCGCTGCAGTCGCTCGGTGAGGTGACAGTGGTCGCGCCGTCGGAGAATCAGAGCGGCAAGGGGCATTCCATCATCACGTCCGATCCAATCTTCGTGGACCAGGCCACGGTCCCCGGGGCCGTGCGCGCGTTTGCGGTGATGGGGCCTCCCGCGACGTGCGTGAAGGTCGCCGTGCGGGCACTCATGACCGACCGCCCCGACCTCGTCGTCTCGGGCATCAATCGCGGCTACAACCTCGGCATGGTGACGTATGTGTCGGGCACGGTGGGCGCGGCGCGCGAAGCGGCGTTGCTCGGCATCCCCGCCATCGCCGCCTCGCTGGCGGTTGAGCAGACGGATTACGCGCCGGCCGCACAGGTCGTGAGGCGGGTGGCCGAAATGGTGCGGGCCAGCGGGCTCGGGCCCGGCGTGCTCCTGAACGTGAATATCCCGGCAGGCGCGGCCGCCGACATCAGGGGGCTTCGACTCACGCGCCAGAGCGCCTCGTCCGGACAGGAGCGCTTCGAGGAGCAGAAGTCTCCGGGCGGGCGCCGGCTGTTCTGGAACGTCTGGAAGGAGCCCACCGGCGAGCCCGAAGGGACGGACGTGTGGGCGACCGAGCAGGGCTACGCCGCCGTCACCCCGCTGCGGGTGGGGGAGTTCGACGAGGTGACGTTTCAGACGTTGACGGGGAAGCTGCCGCGGTGAACACCACGATCCCCGCCGCTTCGGCAAAGCCGAGGCTGGCGGCCAGCCGGCGCGACGCCGTGTTGGACTCGAGCGCGCCCCACACGGGTGAGCACCCCCGGGCCCGCATGTGTCTGATGAGGGTGCGCGCGGCGCGCCGCCCGAGCCCCCGCTGCCGGTAGGCCGGGAGCGTCTCGATCGACACGTCCCACAACGTCTCCGTCTGCCACACCGGATAGCAGAACGCGACCGGCCGGCCATCGGCCCACACCGCGGCCATCGGCACGGCCACGCGCGCGGCGACGCCTCCGGCGGCCGGCAGTTGGCCCGGCACGAAGCGGGACACCGTGCGGCCATTCAGCGCATCCCGCAACTCGGCGCGCAGTGGAGTGGGTACGTGGTCAAAGGCCGGAGCCGTGTCCCGCCCGAAGATCCGCACGCCCGTGTCGGACGCGTCCTCTGTGGGCCCACCGTCCTGCTGCGTGTGGAGGAGCGCCCGGTGCCGCCGCCAGCCGGGGAGCGCCGCGGCGACGGCGTCGGCGTCCTCCATCTGGCACAGCACATTCACGTCTCCGGCGAGCGAGGCCACGACTCCGGCCACGAGCGTGGCGGACGGGCGTCCGACGACGGACGCCAGCGCGGCGTCGGGGACGACCGCGACGAAGTGGGAGAGATCGGGGCCTTCGGCGTGCACGACGGCACGGCCTGACAGCAGCATGCCGCGGGTGTCGATCCACCGCGGAAGATCCGGCACGCGCGTCAGCGCGCCGGCGAGGAGAGATCCGTCGTCGGACGCTCGCTGGACCATGATGTGGCGCGTTCGAAAGCGTCCGCCGCCCGCAGGACCTGCGCGTCCTCCATCGGACGTCCCGTGAACTGCAGGCCGATCGGGAGCCGCCCGGCGGCGAAACCGCACGGGACCGTCACGGCCGGCAGCCCGGCGAGATTCGCGCTGACGGTGAAGACGTCCGACAGGTACATCCGGACAGGGTCTTCAGTCCGTTCGCCGAGCGGGAACGCCGGCGTGGGGCTCGTCGGCACGGCGATCAGATCCACGCTGCCGAACGCCTGGTCGTAGTCGCGGCGGATCAGCGTGCGCACCTGCTGCGCTTTCAGGTAGTACGCCTCGTAATACCCGGCGCTCAGCACGTAGGTCCCGAGAATGATGCGCCGCTTCACTTCGCGGCCGAACCCGTCCTCGCGCGTGCGTTCGTACATCTCGCCGAGGCTCTTCGCAGCGCGCGCACGGAAGCCGTAGCGGACGCCGTCGTACCGGGCGAGGTTGGAGCTCGCCTCGGCCGTGGCGACGATGTAGTACACGGGGATGGCCTGGGCGTTGTAGGGCAGCTCGATGTCCACGATGCTGGCCCCGAGCCCGCGGGCGGTCTCGAGCGCCGCGTCGAACGCTGCGAGCACCTCGGGATCGACCCCGTCGCGCAGGAGGCTGCGCGGCACGCCGATGCGCGTACCGGTGAGCCGGCCATCCGAGCCCGTCAGCGCGCGGCTGAACTCCGGTGGGTTGGCGGGCGCCGACGTGGCATCGCGCGGGTCGTGCCCGGCGATGGCGTCCATCGCGAGCGCGGCGTCCGCCACAGTGGTGGCGAACGGTCCGATCTGGTCGAGCGATGAGGCGAAGGCGATGAGGCCGTAGCGTGAGACTCGGCCGTAGGAGGGTTTGAAGCCCACGACGCCGCAGAGCGCGGCGGGCTGCCGGATGGATCCGCCCGTGTCGGAGCCGAGCGCCAGGGGGACCATGCGTGCCGCGACCGCGGCCGCCGATCCGCCGCTCGATCCGCCCGGGATCCGATCCAGCGCCCACGGGTTGCGGGTCGGTCCGTACGCCGAGTTCTCCGTGGAGGAGCCCATGGCGAACTCGTCGCAGTTGGTCTTGCCGACGATGAGAGCCCCGGCGGCTTCCAGCCGTTCGACGACGGTGGCGTCGTAGGGGGGACGGTAGCCCTCCAGCATGCGCGAGCCGGCGGTCGTTTCGATGCCGCGCGTGCAGATGTTGTCTTTGACGGCGACCGGAACGCCGAGCAGCGGCAGGGAGGCGTCCTGCCCGGCATCGAGCGCGGCGGCGCGGGCGAGCGCGCGCTCGGGGGCGAGCGCGCGAAACGCGTTGATGGCCCCGTCGGCCGCCGCGATTCGGTCGAGCGCGGCGCGGCAGGCGTCTACGGCCGAGAGCTGCCTGGCGGCCACCGCGTCGCGAATGGCGCGTGCGCTGAACGGCGTCGGCATCAACCCAGGACCCGTGGTACCTTGAAGAGACCGGCGGCCGTGTCGGCGTCGGCCGAGGCCGCGAGCGATTCTGCGCGCGCAAGCGACGGGACCGCCGCGTCGTCGCGCATGGCGCCCCCTCCGCCGGCCGGGTGCGACGTGGGCTCGACGCCGGACGTGTCGATGCGCTGGATCTGATCGGCGTAGTCGAGAATGCCGGCGACCTGCTGCGCGAACAGGTCCTGTTCCGCGGCGTTCAGCTCGAGCCGGGCCAGGCGCGCCGTGCGTTCGAGATCGTCGCGTGTGAAGCGGTGAGACATCTGGCGGATGCTATCACCATCGAGTTGCGCCCCGCGAGCGCGCGCGGGCGCCGGGGAGTGCAGATTATGGCGATTCGACCGGCGGCGGTCGCGGGCACGTGGTATCCCGGGAGCGCCGGGGCGCTGGCGCGCGACGTGGATGCGCATCTCGCGGCCGCGGCGAGCACGCCGAGCGGGGATGTCCGCGCGATCATCGCGCCTCACGCCGGCCTGATGTTCTCCGGTCCTGTCGGCGCGCACGCGTACCGGGCCGCGTCGGGCAGCGCGTTCGACGTGGCGGTGCTCGTCGGCCCCTCCCACTTCATGGCGTTCGACGGCGCGGCGGTGTGGCCGGACGGGGCGTTCGAGTGCCCCCTCGGTCCGGTGCTGATCGACGCCCACACGGCACGCGCACTCCTGGCATTTCCGGTCGTGCGGGCGTTGCCGGCGGCCCACGTGCGGGAACACGCGCTCGAAATGCAGCTCCCGTTCCTGACGCGGGTACTTCCGTCGCTGCCGATCGTGCCGGTGCTCATCGGCCGGCAGGAGCGCGACACGATCCAGTCCCTCGCCTCGGCGATCGCCTCCGTGTGCGCGGGCCGCCGTGCGCTGATCGTGGCCAGCACCGACCTGTCGCACTATTTCGACGCCGGCACGGCGGCGACGCTCGATGGCCGCGTGCAGGAGTATGTTGCGCAGTTCGACCCGGAGGCGCTCCTCGAGCTGTTCGAGCAGTACCCCGAAGGGGAGCGCGGGCGCTACGTGGCGTGCGGCGGCGGGGCGGCGATTGCCGTCATGCTCGCGGCGCGGACGCTCGGCGCGACGGCCGGGCGCGTGCTGCACTACGGTCATTCGGGGCAGGTCTCCGGCGACTACGACGGCGTGGTCGGCTACCTGGCCGCAGCCTTCGGGAACTTCGCCGATGCTCACTGAGGCGCAGAAGGCCACGCTGATCGGTCTGGCCGCTGCCGCGGTACGCGCCCGGGTGGGCGGCACCGCCCCGGTCACGGAGCGGCTGGATGTCGAGCTCCCTGCCGCCTCGGGTGTGTTCGTCACGCTCAAGGCCATGGGCCACCTGCGGGGATGCCTGGGCACTCTTCAGCCCACGCACGATCTCGCCCGCGAGGTGGCGCGCTGCGCCGCCGATTCGGCCAGTGCGGATCCGCGCTTCGCCCCTGTGTCGGACGCCGAACTGCCGCAGCTGTCGATTGAGGTGTCGGTGCTCGGGCCGCTGGAGCCGGTCAATCCGGCCGAGCCCGGCGCGATCGCGATCGGCCGGCACGGCCTCGTCGCGGAGCAGGGCGGCCGTCGCGGCCTCCTGCTTCCGCAGGTCGCCACCGAGTGGAACTGGACCGTCGAGGAGTTCCTCCGCCAGACCTGCGCCAAGGCGGGCCTGCCCGGGGACGCCTGGCGGCACGGCGCGCGGGTGTTCCGCTTCGAAGCGGAAGTCTTCGGCGCATGAGGCGCGGCTTGGGGTGCGCGAGGCTGCGCCAGCGGGTCGGGGGCTGACATGCCACGGCTCGGCGCACACCTGTCCATTGCCGGGGGGCTGCCGCGCGCGGTCGATCGCGCCGCCGCATCACGCTGCCAGGCGCTGCAGATCTTCACCAAGTCGGCCGGTCAGTGGCGGGCGCGTCCGCTGCCCGCCGACGAGGTCGCGCTGTTTCGCCGGCGCGTGGCGGACACCGGCATCGCGCCCGTAGTCGCGCACAACAGTTATCTGATCAACCTCGCAGCCGCCGCGCCGGCCCTGCGTGCGCAGTCGGTCGCGGCGCTCGGCGAGGAGCTCGACCGCGCGGAGCTGCTCGGCCTCGACGCCCTCGTCATGCATCCGGGGTCCTACACGACCGGCACCGAAGCCGGCGGCCTGCGGCTCATCGTCGAGGGGCTGGCCGCCGTCCTGGCCGCGCGTCCGAGGGGCCGGACCATGGTGCTGCTGGAACATACGGCGGGGCAGGGGACGAACCTCGGTCACCGCTTCGAGCACCTGGCGTCCATCATCGCGGGACTGGATGGATCGGCTCGCGTCGGCGTCTGCCTCGACACCTGCCACCTGCTCGCCGCCGGCTACGACGTGTGCTCGGAGGCCGGCTACGACGCCACCTTCCGCGAGTTCGACGCGCACGTCGGCCTCGACCGGCTGCGCGCCTTTCACCTGAACGACTCGAAAAAGCCGTGCGGCAGCCGGGTCGATCGGCACGAACACATTGGCAAGGGCTGCCTCGGGCTCGAGCCGTTCCGGCGGCTGCTGCAGGATTCTCGCTTCACGGACCTGCCGATGATCCTCGAGACGCCCAAGCTCGAGACGCCCAAGCTCGAGACGCCCGCGAGCCGGCGTCAGAGCGACGTCGATCCCTGGGACGCGCGAAACCTGCGCACGCTCCGGCGCCTGATGCGGACGGTATAGTAGACAGATGCGCAGATTGATCGTCGTCGGGTCTCTCGTGCTGGCCTTCGCCGCGGCGCCGCAGCCGGCGGCCGCCTGGGGACTGGACGTCCACAAGTTCATCGTGGCGCGCGCGATTCCCCTGCTGCCGATCGAGATCCGGCCGTTCTTCGTGAAGTATCAGGTGGAGGTCGTCGAGCACTCGGTCGATCCGGACCTGTGGCGCACGGCCGGGTGGCTCGAAGAGCCGCCGCGCCATTTCCTAGACATGGACGCGTACGGGCCGTACCCGTTCACGGCGCTGCCTCGTGCGCAGGACGCCGCGATCCGGAAGTACGGCGCCGCCTTCGTCGAGAAGAACGGCACGCTGCCGTGGCGTTCAGAAGAGATCTACGGGAAGCTGGTGGAGGCCTTCACGCAGAAGACCGGGTACTCGCGCAGCAACATCCGGTTCTTTTCCTCCGTGCTCGCGCACTACGCCGCCGACGCGCACGTCCCGTTTCACGCCGCGCTCAACTACGACGGACAGCTCACCGGCCAGTGGGGGATTCACGCCCGGTTCGAGACGGAGCTGTTCGAGCGTTATCAGTCGCGCCTGACGATCGCGCCGCGGCCCGTGGCCTCCGTGGCCGGTACGCGCGACATGATTTTCGATACACTCGTGGCAGGTTTTCCCCTCACGCAGCCGCTCCTCGATGCCGACAGGGCCGCGGTACAGGGGCGGACGGCCTACGACGATCAGTACTTCACGCTCTTCTTCGACAAGGCGCAGCCGATTCTCGAGCGCCGGCTCTCCGAGGCCATCACCGGTGTGGCGTCGCTCGTCACCTCCGCCTGGATCGACGCTGGTCGCCCGGCCGTTCCGGTGCAGGAGGTTCGCACGCCCCGGCCCGTCCGACGCCCGCAGTAGCCTCTCACGCCGCTCGGCGTGGCATCACGCTTGCAAGCTTGACGTCGGCCGCAATCGGGCGGCAGGAGGCTTCACATGCTTTGGACCGTAGTCGTGGTGTTGCTGGTGTTGTGGCTGCTCGGTTTCACGATGAACGTGGCGGGCGGTCTGATTCACGCCCTCCTCGTCATCGCCCTGATCGTCATCGTCTTCCGCCTGTTGAGCGGACGCCGCGTCTGAACGCGCCCGTCAGTTCCGTCGTCTCATAGACGGTCGATCGCTCCCTCGTGTCCGCGAGCCGGGCTGCGTCCGCGACAGATGTTCGCGCCGGCGGCCTGGCGCGCGGGGCGAGCGGCGTCTCTGATGATCGTGCCTTCCCCCATGAACGTATACCTCGTGCCCGTTACCGCCGATCGCTACGAGTTGTACTGCGAGGTCCCGGACGAACCGCCGGACCCCGCGGCGCCGGCCGAAGGCTTCTTCGGTCGTCTGAAGCACCGCTTCACCGAGATGCTGGCGGAAGCCGAACGTGAACGCCACCATGGCGCGCCGGATCGAACGGAGCAGGGCTGGTTCGGTCGCGCGAAAGCCCGGATGCTGCGGTGGGTGGCCGAGAGCATTGCCGAGCAGCGCCTGCTCTGGCACCTGCGACGGCAGACGGCGGCCTGTCTCTTCTTTCCGGACGACATGGAAGAAGCGGCGGCGGTGGCGTTTACACGCCAGGAGTTGCGGCGCGACTTCGAGAAGCACCGCTTCTGGCTGATCATCGACTCCGTGGGGTTCGCGGCGTCGGGTCTCCTGTTTCTCGTGCCGGGCCCAAACGTCGTGGCCTACTACTTTGCATTCCGGATGGTCGGCCACTATTTCTCCATGCGCGGCGCACGGCAGGGTCTCGACCATGTGACGTGGTCCAGCGAGCGCAGCGCGCCGCTGACCGAGCTGCGCCACGCTCTGGGACTTGTGGGAGAAGAACGCGATCGCCGCGTGGACGCGGTGGCGGGCGCGCTCGGTCTCGAGCACCTCGCGAAGTTCTTCGCGCGCACGGCCTGACAACTGTTCTACGAGGTTCTGCCGGGTTCTACGAGGTTCTACAACGTTCGGGTTCTACGGGGTTCTACGGGGTTCTTCCAGAGCGGCGAGGCGGGCCTCGAGGTCGGCCAGGGTCTTGCGCAGCTCGGGCAAGCGGCGGAACACGGCGGAGGCGCGCAGCCAGTCGCGGTTGGCGATGGCGGGGTAGCCGGAGATGAACGACCCGGCCGGCACGGAATTGGGCACCCCGGACTGCGCGGTGGCGATCGTACCCTTGCCGATCGTGATGTGGCCGGCGACACCGACCTGCCCCGCCAGCGTCACGGCATCCTCGATCGTCGTGCTGCCGGCCACGCCGGCCTGCGCGGCGACGAGCACGTCGCGGCCGATCGTCACGCCGTGGGCAATCTGGACGAGATTGTCGATCTTCGACCCTGCCCCAATCCGCGTCTCTCCCACGGCGGGACGGTCCACGGTGGCGTTGGCGCCGATCTCCACATCGTCTTCAATCGTGACCCCGCCGACCTGCGGGATCTTGACGTGGGCGCCCTCGGCCGTCCGCGCAAAGCCGAACCCATCGCTTCCGATCACCGCCCCGTCCTGCAACACGACGCGATCGCCGATGCGGACGTGCTCGCGGATCGAGACGCGGCTGTGTACGACGCAGTCGGTGCCGAGCCGGGCGCCGCGTCCGATCGAGACATGCGAATGGACGATCGTGCCAGGTCCGATGCGCGCGCCAGCGCCCACGGCCACGAACGGGCCGATGGACGCGGACGCGTCAATCACGGCGCCCGCGTCCACGTGAGCCAGCGGGTGGACGCCGGAGGGTGGCCGCCAGGGATCGGCGAACAGTGCCACGGCGCTCGCGAAGGCGAGATAGGGATTGGCTGTCCGCAGGACCGCGCAGGGGGCCTCGCGCACCGCCTCCCCGGCAATGACGGCGGAGGCCGCCGTCTGCTGCAGTTGCGCCGCGTACCGGCGGTTGGTGTAGAAGCTGAGATCGCCCGGGCCGGCGTCCTCCAGCCGGGCGACGCGCACGATGTCGATCGCGCCGTCTCCGTCGAGCCGGCAGCCGAGGCGATCCGCAATCTCCCGGAGCTTCAAGGACGGCAGTATACGCCAGCGGCCCGCGTGCCCTCCCGGCCTGTGGCCGTGCCATAATCGACGCCACACCCCGGATCCTGGATTGTTCATGACACACGCGATCGGACGGACCTGTCTCACGCTGCTGCTGTCCTTCATCGGGTTGGCGGCCCTCGAGCCCGCCGCACGGGCGGCGGATCGCCCGACCAGGCTCGATTACACGATGACCACGCTGGCCAACGGGCTCAAGGTGGTGTTCCTCGAGGACCACTCCACCCCGATCGTCCACACGGAAGTCTGGTATCACGTCGGATCGAAGAACGAGAAGCCCGGGCGCACCGGGTTCGCGCATCTCTTCGAGCACATGATGTTCAAGGGCTCCAAGAACGTGGAGCCGGAAGGCCACCCGTCCTGGATCTCCAGCATCGGCGGGCAGAGCAACGCCACCACGAACGAAGACGCGACCGTCTTCTGGCAGACGACTCCGGCGCAGTATCTACCGCTGGTGCTGTGGCTCGAAGCCGATCGGATGGCCTCGCTGCGCATCAGCGAGGACGCGTTCAAGAAGGAACGCGAGGTCGTGAAGGAAGAACGGCGGATGCGGATCGACAACCAGCCCTACGGCCGGCTGAACGAGCTCATCTACGATCAGGCCTTCACCGTCCATCCCTACAAGCACCCCACGATCGGGAGCATGCGCGACCTCGAGGCGGCGTCGGTGGACGATGTGCGCGACTTCTTCCGCACCTATTACGTGCCCGGCAACGCGACCGTCGTGATCGTGGGAGACTTCGAGACGAAGGAGGCGCTCGCCCTCGTCAACCAGTATCTGGGCCGCGTGCCGAAAGCGGACCGTCCGGTGCCCCGCGACATTCCCCGTGAGCCGCCGCAGACGAAGGAGCGGCGCATCACGCTCGAGGAGAACTGGCCCCTGCCTGCGGTGGTCGTGGCGCACCACATCACCTTCGACGGCGATCCGGACTCCTACCCGCTCCACATCGCGTCCAAGGTCCTGTCGGACGGCCAGAGCTCGCGCATCTACCGGAAGCTGGTCTACGAGAAACAACTGGCGCTGGCCGCATTCGGCGGCGGCAACATCATCGAGGATCCCAATCTGTTCTACGCCGTGGCGATCGTCCAGCCCGGGCACACAACGGAGGAGACCGTCGCCGCGCTCATCGCCGAGCTCGATCGCCTGCGCAACGAGCCGGTCAGCGCGGGAGAGCTGCAGCAGGCCAAGAACCAGTTCGCGCGCGACTACATGTTCGGACGCGAGTCGAACAAGGACAAGGCCTCGCAACTCGGGCATGCCGCCGTCATCCACAACGACATCAAGACGGCGGACGGCGAGTTCGACATCTTCATGAACATCACGCAGGCCGACGTGCAGCGCGTGGCCCGCAAGTACTTCACCCCCGAGAACCGGCTGGTGATGACGATCATGCCCAGAGGCACGGCGGCCGGCGGGGGCGCTCGATGAGGCGCATCGCCTGCGTCCTGCTGCTGGCGCTCGCGGCGTCACGTCCCGCCCTTGCCCAGAGCGACTGGCCCTCCGAGCGCCCGCCACGCCCGCTCGCGGCGCGCGAAGTCAGCTTCCCGCCGTATCAGGTCAAGACGCTGGCGAACGGCCTGCAGGTGATCGCGGTGTCGCACCACGAGCAGCCCGCCGTCAGCCTCAGACTGATCGTGCGCGCCGGCGGCGCCCAGGACACGGCCGCGCGGCCGGGCGTCGCGTACGTCGCGGCGGCACTGCTCGACCAGGGGACCACGACGAAGAGCGCCGAACAGATTGCCAACGCCATCGACTCTATCGGCGGGGCGATCGGGGCGGGGGCGACGAGCGACCTGACGTCGATCACCGCGGCGGTGATGAAGGGCAGCCTGGGCACGGCGCTCGACCTCGTCTCGGATCTCGTGCGCAATCCGGCGTTCGCTCCCGAAGAGATCGAGCGCCAGCGCCAGCAGATCCTGTCTGGCCTGAAGGTCAGCTACGACGACCCGGACTATCTCGCGGGCGTCGTCTTCGATCGGCTGGTCTACGGCTTCCATCCCTACGGCAAGCCCGACTCCGGCACGCCGGAATCGATCGCGGCCGTCACCCGCGAGGATCTCCTCGCCTACCACACGCGCTGGTTCGGCCCCAACAACGCCATCCTCGCGATCGTCGGCGACATCTCCCCGGAGGAGGCGTTCGCCGGCGCCGAGCGCGCGTTCGGCGGCTGGCGCCGGGTCGAACTGCCGCAGGCCCGCACGGAGGATGCACCGGCGCCGACACGGCGGGTCGTGATCATCGATCGCCCCGGCGCGGTGCAGACTGAGATCCGGGTGGGCAATATCGGCCTGGCGCGCCGACACAAGGACTACCTCGCGCTCGACATCGCGTCGAAGATCCTCGGCGGCGAAGGAGGCAACCGGCTCTACCGAGTGCTGCGGTCGGAACGCAGTCTGACGTACGGCGCCTCTGCCGACCTCCACGCGTTGAAAGACACCGGCAACATCGTGGCGGACACCGACACGCGATCCGAAAAGACCGGTGAAACGCTCCGATTGATGGTGGACGAGATCGCGAAGCTGCAGCGGCAGCGTGTGCAGGCGCGGGAATTGAGTGACGCCCAGGAGTACCTGACCGGCAGCTTTCCGCTGACGATTGAAACCCCGGGAGCCATTGCGCTGCAGGTGCTGAACGCCGTCTTCTACGGTCTGGACCTGAACGACCTCCAGACGTATCGGGAGCGGGTCAACAGCATCACGGTGGACGACATCCAGCGGGTGGCGCAGCAATACCTCCACCCCGACCGCCTCGCGATCGTGCTCGTGGGCGATGCATCGGCGATCGCGCCGCAGCTCGCTGGCGTCGGCTTCGATCAGGTCGAGCGGATTGCGGTGAGCGACCTCGATCTCTCGTCGCCGAATCTCCGCCGCAAGGGGGCGAGTCCCGCCGGGCCCATCAAGCCGATCGCGTGGCAGACGCAGGGGCCGCCCCGAAAGGCGCCCGTCGCGGCGATCTCCGATGCGACCTCCGATGCCGCGGAGATCATCGCCCGCGCGGTCGCGGCGAAGGGCGGCCTGCAGCGCCTCCGCTCGATCCGGACCCTGCGGGTGCTGGCCACCACGACCGTGCACGCGGAGGGGACGCCGACGACGTTTGCGAGCACCACCATCGTCCGATACCCGGGAGGGTTCCGGAGCGAGGCCGAACTGCCGGGCGGACGGCTGGTCCAGGTCTTCAACGCCGGCACCGCGTGGTTTCAGGATGCCGGCGGCGTCCACGACGCGCCCCCCGGGATGGCCGACCAGATGCGCGGCGCGGTGCAGCGCGACAGCGTCCTGCTGCTGCTGGCGCTGGCGGACGGCTCGGTCAAGGCCAGGCGGGTCGCCGCAGCCGGCGAGGCGAGCGGAGCGAGCGGTGCGATTCCGACGCTCGAGGTGTCGCTCCCCGGCACGCCGCCGCTGACGCTGATGTTCGATCCCGTGACGACGCTCATCACCAGGGTTCGCTACCGGGTCGCGGGCGGAGAGACGGCTGTGAGCGCCGAGGAAACCTATTCGGACTACCGCGACGTGCTCGGGCTCAAAGTCGCGTTCGCGACCGACGTGCGGCGGGACGACGCCCCCGCGCTGCGGCGCGTCCTCAGGAGCTACGAGCTCAACGTCCCGCTCGATCCCACCCTGTTCGTCAAGCCCAGTTGATTCCGGATGCGCGCGCCCCGCGCCTCGACATCCCGGCCGGTGGAGACACGTCCCGCACGACGAAGACACGAGGCTCTGCACCCGTGCGCGTGATGATCTCGTGCGGAGAGCCCTCCGGTGATCTGTACGCCGGGGCACTCGCGTCGGAGGTGCTGCGGCGGGCGCCCGGCGCCGTCATCACCGGTTTCGGCGGCGACCGGCTCGCGGCGGCTGGCGCCTCGCTCGTAGAGAACTTCAGCGGGTTGTCCGTGACAGGCCTGCTCGAAGTGGCCCGGCTGCTGCCGCGGACCTACGGGATCTATCGCCGGCTCGTCGCCGAGGCGACCCGGCACCGTCCTGACGTGCTGGTAGCCGTCGATTTTCCGGATTTCAACTTCTTCCTCGCGCGGGCCATCCGCAGGCTGGGCGTGCCGGTGGTCTACTACATCAGCCCGCAGCTCTGGGCATGGCGGCGCGGACGGATGAAGACCATGCGCCGGCTGGCCGACCGCGTCCTGGTCATCTTTCCGTTCGAGGAGGCGTTCTACCGCGCCGCGGGTGTGCCGGTCGAATGGGTGGGGCACCCGCTGTTCGACGTGGCCGCCGCACCCGGGCCGCGCGACACCTTCCTCTCGGGCATTGGTCTCGACCCGGCCCGTCCCGTCGTTGCGTTGCTGCCCGGAAGCCGGCGGAACGAAGTAGCCGTCATCCTGCCGGATCTCGCGCGCGCCGCACATCTCATTCACCAGCGTCGCCCCGGCGTGCAGTTCGTCGTGGCGAGGGCACCGCATCTGCGGGACGATCTGTTCGCGCCGCTCCTGGCGCTTCGGGATGGCAGCCTCGGTCCGCCCGTGGCACTGGTGGACGGACAGGCCGACGCCGTGCTCGCGGCGGCGGAGGTCGCCCTCGTGGCGTCCGGAACGGTCACCGTGCAGGCCGCCCTGCATCAGTGCCCGATGGTGGTTGTCTACCGCCTGTCGCCGCTCACCTACGCGCTGGGGAAACCCTTCGTTCATGTCGACATGTACGCCATGGTCAACCTGATTGCCGGACACCGCGTGGTGCCAGAGCTCATACAGGACGCCTTCACGCCGACGGCGGTAGCAGACGAAGCGCTGCGCGTCCTCACCGACCCGGCGCACGCCGCGGCCGTGCGCGCGGATTTGCGCGCCGTGACGGCACGGCTGGGCGAGCCCGGGGCCAGCGGACGCGCCGCGGAGGCCGTGCTGGCCGTCGCGCGCCGCGGGCGTGCGGATCGTTTGGGATAGACTTTCGAGGATGCGCAGACTTTTCGTCCTGGCCGTCCTGCTCCTCGTCGCCCCGTCGCTTCGCGCCACCGTCCTCGTGCCCGCCGAGTTCCGCGAGATCGTCACCGGCTCCCAGATCATCGTCTACGGCCGCGTGGCTGACGTGCACGCCGAATGGGCGGACGACAGGCGCCGGATCGACACGGTGGTGAGCCTGGAGGTGTCCTCGTACCTCAAGGGCGGGCCCGGTGAAGTCGTCACGTTTCGCGTGCCCGGCGGGCAGATCGGCCGCTACCGCAGTGTGACGGTTGGCGCTCCGGAGTTCCGCGCCGGCGAGGAAGCGGTCGTATTCCTGAACGCCGCCGGTCCGGCCGTGGCGCACGTGTTCGGCCTGAGCCAGGGGGTCTTCAGGGTGCGGCTCGACGGCCGCACGGGGCAGCGTCTCGTGATGCCGCCGCTGCTGACGACCGACAGCGATACGCCGGAGCCCGTGACACGCGGCTCGATCGATCGACGACCGCTGCCGCTCGACAGCTTCGCCGCCAGCGTGCGCGCGGCGATGGCGCCGGCCCGGGTGGCGCGGTGACGCGGCGCGCGCCTCTCCTCCTCGCCCTCGCGATTGTCGCGGCCGCCACGGCGCCCGCCGACGCTTATCTGAAGCTCGGCTCGCGCATCGGCACACGCACCGTGACGCTCAAGTGGCCGGCGATGCCGATCCGGTATTTCGTCACCGACCGCGGTGTGCCTGGCGTCACGTCGCAGCAGCTCCAGCAGACAGTCGCCAGAGCCTTCGCCACCTGGGACGGTGTCTCCACGGCCGCGGTCTCGTCGCAGTTCGTCGGGTTCACCACGGCCACGCCGCGCGGCGGCGACGGGGCGACGGTGATCGGGTTTCAGAGCCGTCCCGATCTCGATCGCACGCTCGGCGCCACGTCCTTCCTCATCGACACGCTCACCGGCGACATCGTCGAATCCGACATCTTCCTGAATACCACCTTTGCGTGGTCGGTCGCGGCGCAGGGAGACCCGGCGGCCTTCGATCTCGAGTCGATCGCGCTGCACGAAATCGGGCACCTGCACGGCCTGGCGCATTCCGCGCTCGGCGAAACCGAGCTGCGCGCCGGAGGACGCCGCGTCCTTGCCTCCGAGTCGGTGATGTTCCCGATTGCGTTTTCGCCGGGTAGCGTGGCGCTGCGTACCGTGCGGCCAGACGACATCGCAGGCCTGTCGGATCTCTATCCCGCGACCGGTTTCTCGCGGCGGACGGGCAGCATCAGCGGCAAGGTGACGAAGAGCGGCCGCGGCGTGCTCGGCGCGCACATCGTCGCCTTCAACCCGCGAAACGGCAGTCTGGTCGGTGGATTCTCGCTGAGCGACGACGGGTCGTTCGTGATCGCCGGTCTCGAGCCAGGGCCCCACGTGCTCAGGGTCGAGCCGATCGACGATGCCGAGGTGGATAGTTTTCTCGACCTGACCCTCGGAGTGGACGTGGACTTCCGCGTGAAGTTCCACGAGAAGCTCGTGGTGGTGCCGCGCGGCGGCGGGGCGACGAAGATCGAGATCAAGGTGCTGCCCAAGTGACCCGCCGTGCGGTCACGCCGCGGTGGAGGCGTACGATTGCGCTGGTCCTCATGGCGGGGACGCTGTCGTTAGGGGCGTCGGAGGCGGCTGCGCAGGTGTGGGCAGGGCCGTCGGGGCCTCGCGCGGGATCGGTGGAGGTGAGCGCAGGCGCCGCATTCGTCGGCAAGGTGCCACTCGGGGATCGCGACGCCGAGGAGTCCCGCAACATCAACACCGGCTCGGGACCGTTCGCGCTGTTCGCGAGCGAGTCCACGCTGGGAGCGGGACCGGCGGCGCTGCTGCGGCTCGGCGTGTACCTGTCGCGAGCGGTATCGGTCGAGGCCGGTGTGCAGTACGGACGGCCGCGCCTCAGCACACGCCTGTCGGGCGACGTCGAACAGGCCCCCACGGTGACGGCCGACGAGACACTCACGCGATATTTGATCGATGGATCTCTGCTGCTCCACCTGACCGGGCTGTCATTTGCCGGCGGCCGTGGCGTGCCGTTCGTCTCGGCCGGCGGCGGTTACCTGCGCGAGCTGCACGAGCAGAATCAGCTGATTGAGACCGGCCGCGAGTACCACGCGGGCGGCGGGGTGAAGTTCTGGATGGGCACCGGCGCTCGCCTGGGCATCCGCGTGGACGCCGGTGCATCGATGCGGAGCGGCGGCGTCGATTTCCGCACCGGCCGACGGACTGCGCCGATGGCGGCCGGGTCGGTGATGTATCGATTCTGAGGGGGCTGTCGGCCTCCAGCTTCCAGCTTCCAGCTTCCGGCTTCCAGCCCCCGGATTGCTCCGCACGCAAACGCCGCTTCCAGGCTGCCTCCCTATCCAGGCTCGGCCGTGCGTTCTTCGGTTCTTGTCACCTGATCCTCGCTCACCTCGTACCAGGCGACCGTGCGGCCGGCCCAGGCGGCGCCGCTCTGGCCGTTCAGGCCCACGGC